>DASRRN010000692.1:0-4647 GCA_035695685.1 Acidobacteriaceae bacterium
GGCGGATACGGCCTCGTTTCACGCCTTTACGGCACAACCGCCGATTGGGTAACCGGAGTCGACATTCTCACCGTTGATTCCCAGGGAAAAGTAACGCTTCGGAATTGCACGGCGAAGCAGGATGCGGATCTGCTCCGCGCCTGCCGCGGCGGCGGCGGCGGAAACTTTGGCGTGATCGTCGATTACCTCTTCGACCAGCTGCCGCCTGCACCGCAGGAGGTAATGGTCTCGAATATGATCTTCCCCTGGGCGGAGATGACGGAGGAGAAGTTCACCAGGATCTTCGATGCCTTCGGCGGCTATTTTGCAGGCCGGGGTAAGGATCCCGAAACGTGGGGATTGTTTTCCATCATCGAGGCGAATCATAAGGCAAGAGGCTATGTGAGGATCGGAGTGCAGTTCTGCAATCCGGACGGCACCTGCAAAGATACGAAGGTGCTGGACGAATTCCTTGCCCTCTTCGACGCCTGCAAACCCTCGGCGGTATCGCCGGCTGCGCCGGTCAGCAACCCGTCCACTGAAAGCTTCGGGCCGCATAAGATGATGCGGGAGATTTGGGCCGACACTGGAGCTGCCGGCGGCATGCGCCGCGGAGTTACCCGGGCCAAGTACAAATCCACCTACATGCAGAGGAACTACACGGCACGCGAGATCGGTGTCTTTTATAAGCACCTGACGCGCATGATGCCGGGGGTCGACCTTTCGCATTCGGTGGTGGAGATTGACTCCTATGGCGGCGCGATCAACCGCAAAGAGATGCTCGAAGAAACCGTCGCATTTCAGCGGTCGAGCATCATAAAAATGCAGTTCCAAACCTATTGGGCAAATGCCGCGGAAGACGATGGGCATATCGCCTGGATACGAGACATTTACAAAGATCTGTACTCGGGTTCTGAAGTCGATGCATCCCATCAGGGAACGCCGTTCCCGGGTGAAAATTATCAAGGGTGCTACATCAACTATCCCGACGCAGACATGCTCGATTATCCCTATTGGCCTCAGCTTTACTACGGGCCGAACTACGAGTTCCTGCAGCAGGTGAAGAAGAAGTATGATCCCAACAACGTGTTCCATCATGCCATGTCCATCCGGGCATAGAGGAAGGGCCAGATGAAGCAGCGAATGGAATTGGATCGCAGACGTTTTCTGCAGCTGGCGGGGAGCGCATGTTTGTTGAGTATGGCAGACGGTCCCGTTGCCTGGTCGGCAGAGCGGGCGGCCCCTGCACGATTTGCGTACATCGGAGCGGAGCACGCGATCCACCAGTACTCGATTTCAGAGAATGGGCGCTTCGTGTTGCAGCAGACCATGGCCAGTGCGCGTCCGGTGGCGATGGCGATCAGCGGTGGGTACCTGTATGTGGCCAATGGCGTGTCTCAGCACGGCAATTTGCCGCGCGGGAGTGTCGAGGCCTACACGATCAACGCGACGAACGGGCAGCTCGCATTGAAGAACCGAGTCCCGTTGTCGCTCTCTGCGACTTCACCCGCAGACCTGGCGGTTGCTCCGAATGGGCGCAGTATCGTGGTGGCGGTGCACGGCGGCGGTGCGTACAACCTCCTGTTACTTGAAGAGGACGGGAGTTTAGGGCGAGTGACCGGAATTCTCAAGGAGATCGGTGCCGGACCGCATGCCCTGCAGGATGCGGCACACCCTTCCGCGGTGAAGTTTGACAGAGTAGGGCGCGTCTTAACGGCTGACCAAGGCAATGACAAGCTGAGCGTGCTTACCCTCAGCGACGGCGGGCTTCTTGTGGCTGGGCGGTGTGAAGTCACTCCCGGCAGTGGGCCAGGTTACCTGGCGCTGCATCCTGATGGCCGACGGGTATATGTCGGGCACGCTCTCGACGGCGCGGTGTCGAGCTACAGTTACGACGCAGCTGGGATTCTGGAGCACAAACAGACGGTAGGGACCTCGGTTATGGGAGCGGTGGCGGCGCTGGCGATCCATCCTTCCGGCGAGATGCTTTTCAGTGCGCATGGGAACGCTCTGCTGGCGTGGAAGCTTCAAGCGAACGGCGGACTGGCGCCCTTGCCCGGACTAGAAAAAGTTCATGCCACCAGGCTGCATGTAACCGGAGATGGCGGCACTTTATTGGCCTTAAGCAGCGATGCGGTATGGAGCATGAAGATCAACGCCGCGGCCGGGTTGCTCGCGACCCCGGTCAAAGTTGCATCGCTCTCTAAATCGCTCAGCCTCGCCATCTCGTAGTTGCAAACGAACCCTGGGTGCCCCACATCTCGCGAAAAACGAGCGAGATGTGGGGCACCCAGGGTTCGTTCGCAAAGAGAAAGAGCCTGCTGTTTCTTCTCTTGGGCTCATGAAGCAGTTTTCTTAGTCCCTAAAGTAGTATTGGTAAAGAAACGGTAACGGATGCTCCATCTCTGGGTCTCGCCCGGCATGACGTGAATACCGATAAACCCCTCCGGGCAAACCGTCTTTGGGGTCGACCAGAAAAAGAGCTTGACCATCGGGGAATCCGAAGTCTCTTCAACACCCAGGCCGTGTTCCGTATCCTCGAACGTGAAGTCGAAGTCAGACGCCTTGGCAGAGAAGCCCGTCATCTCGCCGCTCGGGGCATGGTGAGGTTGCATCTGTGCTACCCATTTGATCGTTGTGCCATCGATCTCAACCGAGTCCGGAAACGGCTTGGCCGGCGCCGGAACGAAGGGAAAATGAACTTGCATGCCGGGCCCGGTCGGGTTGTTATCCAGCATGAAGAAGTCGTGATCGTAGACCGTTGTATTGAGCGGTTTGGTGCCAATGTTCTTTAGGCTGTGACTTAGTACCAGGCCGTTCGTCTTCTTATCCAGCGATAGTGTTTTCTCGTAGAGGTAGGCATAGCCGATTGCGGAGCGAAGCTCCTGCCGGAAGGTGATCGAGTCCTTATGAACTTTTACTGTCCACTTTCCGTGATCCAGGATCGGGAACGCCCCACCGATGGTGTAAGCCTGGTCGTCCACCCGCTTCAGCACGCCGGCGCCGATCTTTACAAACGGATCTCCGGGCTTCGCATCTTCATACCCGATCGGTTCTCGAAACTCTTCGGCCGGCCCGGTCACCGCGTCGTTCGTCATGGGATCATAATGACTGAACCACTCGCCGAAGAACGTGTGCCCGTTGAGCGAAACACAAGCCACAATGCCCGACCAGTCGAAGCGCGCCGCACGATAATAACCGCGCTCCTGGTCCGGCAGAAACACGACGGCGTTCATTTGGCCGTTTGTAATCCTGGCATGCGGATGATCGGAGTGGGGAACGTTTTCGCAGGTAGGCGAAGCGGGTGGCGGCAAAGGGGCTGGCGCCATGGGGTTGGTCTGGGCTGGTGCTAAATGGCCGATGATGATAATCGCAGAGACCAGTGTGTAGCGCACCCACGCATGAGGAGAACGAGACATTGTTTGCACTCCTGAGATTGTATCCGCGTGGAGTATAGCTCAGTATCCGCGCAATCATTGCTTGCTGTAAGAATTCATTGAGAAGAAGCTGATTGAGTCCGGTTAGATTTTCTCGGAGGTCGTTCGTGAGGTTAGTTCTGCGCATACTTCTTGTTGGCATTCTGCTGCTGCCGATCTCCACCTACGCCCAGGACATGGCGTTGCCAACCTTTACGCGAACTTACAACAGCGCTGGAACCGGCTACTCATACACCGTGGTTGGCACTGATCCGGGCAAGGGTGGTACCACGACGATCCCAACCGTGCTGGTGCCAATTACGCTGACCATCGAGGCGCCCATGGACGCGGCCGGCAAGAAGGCGGTGCTGGATGCAAGCCCGGATGTGGCCAGGGTGATCGGTTCACCTATCTTCGCCCGGTACCCGTTCGCTTCAGGAAAGACGCAGTATACAGATGCGATCATGCGCGCCGATTTCCACCAGGAGGCGGCGAAGGACTGGCATACCCTCCTCGGTAAGCCAAAGGTTGTCCCGCTGAAAATCGACCTGCCTATCGGCAAGGGATATGTGCTGACTTCCAGGAAAACTGGCCGGATGTTGGCCATGGTGGATGTGCTCTTCATGCAGCAGGAGATTTTCAAGCAGCTGCCGAAAGAAGACATGGGTGCCGGCAAGCTGGTGATCGCGATGACAAAGAACGTGACCTACTATACCAGCGCGGATGCGACGGAATGCTGCTCCTGGGGCACACATGGAGTGGATACGACACAGGAGTTCCGGCAGCCGTTCGTGCTGGGTAGCTATCTTGAGGCGCACACTGCGGAGGATGACAGCGATGTGCAGCCGCTGACCCAGCAACTGGCGCAGTGGTTTCGCGATCCGCTGCATGAGCCGGCGTTGCGGGTACGCCGCGGCATGGTTCCACCAGGCAACGTCTTTCCCAGCTGGATGCGTGTGCCTCCGCCAAGCCCGACCGAGCTGCCCACCGACAATAGCGATTGCGGTGGAACCGCATTGGCGGTCGATCTATTCCTGAACGACCCGACTGACATGAATTGGAAGAACAGGACCCCGGCATCCAGGGCTTATATCGCGAATGTCGGCGGTATGCCGTATCACCTGCAGAACGTGGCTCTGCTCTCGTGGTATGCCGGTTCGGTGTCGCCGCCCTACAGTTTTCCGGACGCGAAAGCGCTGACCGTTCCGGCGAAATCGTGCCCAACGCGCGTCCACGATGGGATGTTTGGAGC
>DASRRN010000693.1:0-4785 GCA_035695685.1 Acidobacteriaceae bacterium
CCCCGGTGGTGCTGCGCTGCTGCTGCAACCAGTGCACGCGGATCCAGTAGTCCAGTCCCTGCAGGGGAAAGTGGAGATCTTCGTCCGCTTTCAGTTCCAGGATTGCTAACCGTCCACCGCGTGTCACCGTAAGCAGGTCGAGCATCGCGCGGTCGGCCGCTGCGAAGGCAGGCACCTGGTGGTAGATCATGTGCCCACCGAGGCAGTCGTCTATCTGGCTCAGATCGCCGGCCAGGGTGGATTGGAGCCACGATTCCGGCTGCAAACGAAAGAGCGGATTGCGCACTGTACCCTCAGGACAGCGGCTCTCAAAGAGCCTTTGCATCAGATCGGTAAAGCCTGGTTCAGTGTCTTCCAGCAACGGTGTTTCGTTGGCCCCGGCGCCAAACGTGACGTTGGCCTGGCGCTCAAAGGAGTCGGCCACAAATCCCTGGCGAACGCGTGCGAATTCCAGGCCATAGAGGGAGAGCACGACCTCGTTGGCGCTGCGTGCGGCGACGGTCACCCGGCGTTGCATGCCCGGGGGTAATAGCCGCAGGATACGAGTCACTCCGTCCTGGGCTCGCTCCATCGCTGCCTGGGGGTTGAAGGCATGCACCATGCGCATTTTCAAATTGCCCTGGTCCGCGGTGTCGATGCGCAGCAAGTCCTCGCTGCCTGCACTCACTTCGTAAAGTTCCCATTGCGCCAGCTCCCGGTTGAGCCAGGCCATGCGCGCCCGCGTGGTGCTTCCGCATCCGGCAGGCAAAAACACTTTGAGTCCCTGGCATACTCTTTTGCCACCGTAGTGGTCCCGGCAATACGCGAGCCACAGAATTCCCAGGGTGAGAACGCCATCGATGATCGCCGGACTCTCCTCGGCGTTGACTCCGATAAGGGCCCAGCATTGCTGACCGCGCACCAGCAAACCTCGCGCGTACGCAGGCCCAAAGCTGTGCTCCAGATCCATGGCCGAGCGCAGGCTTTCTAATTTGTACTCGTTAAAGTGACGACTAAGCATGCGCTCCAACAGCAGCAGATACCTGGACCTTGACAGAGCGCGGGTGGCGGGCGTTCGCAGGTCGCGCTCTCTTACTACCTCCAGCGATTGCGGGCGCTGCGTACCCAGACGGCGCACGCGGATACGCAACGTCTCTTTGCGTGTCTCCAAGCCTACGACCGTGCGGACAATATTTCTCTCTTCAGACCACAGATGCAGGACGCAGCGGCCATGCTCAGCCGAGATCGAGTAGTGGCTTGCCGCCATCTCGAACAGCACACGGCCATCTTCAAGCAGGGCAGCGCGAGGATAATCGGAGAAAAACTGCTCCAGTAAACGGGCGAGTTCCGTTGGGGAAAACTCAGCCTTCTGCTGGATTTCCAATTGAGTTTCTACCAGCCCATGCGCGCAGACAGCTGGGTGACGTGTGCAATGTGGTGACGACCGTGCCAATCGTAGAGGATGGCCGCCTGCTCGACCGATTGCGGGCCGTTCGCAGGATGCATGTAGCTGCGCTTCCAGTCCTGCTCATCGAGCGATGAAAAGAGCCGCACCCAACGAACATGAAGCGCCCTTAACAAATCGAGTGAGGTGGAGACGGGCTCTGCGCGGGCGTCTTCCAGCTCAGCCCAACGGTTTTCCTGATAAGCGAAAATTGTTGGCGAGTCTTCGGTCAGGGCGAGACGCACGCGGGTATAAGCATTCATGTGGCTGTCGGCGACATGATGGACCAACTGGCGTACGGTCCATCCGCCGGGCCGATAGGGCGTTTCAAGCTGCTTCTCGGTGAGAGGAGCGACCGCGGATCGCAAGCTATGCGGCAACTCCCGTATGCCTTCAACGGCAGCGCTTCGTTCCTGGGGAGTAAATGACTCCGCTCGCCTGGGACCTCCGATGGGGTAGCGAAGAGAATCGTCAGATGTCATCCCGACATCTTAGAGCAATCACTCCGCGGGTGGAATGGCGTAATACCCTTTGCGCGACTGCACCTTCAGACCATCTCCCTTACACTCGACGTCGATCTTGCGATAGCTCCCGTCCAATTTGTCGTTGGTTGGGGTATAGCTGGCGACGTACTGGGTACGCAGCTCTTCCTCGATCTGGGCGAAGGCAGCTTCCATCTTCTTGCCGTTATTGCCTACATCAATGACGCGCCCGCCGGTCTCTTCCGCCATTTTCCTCATGGCCGCGTCACCGGTGTAGCCCATGGTATAAACGCCGCGCCCGTAAAAGCCGCGATCCGCAATCAGCAGCACGTAGACGATGCAATTCGACTTTTGCGCGGCTTCGATGGCGCCCTGGGGCTTCTCCATGCTGCCCTGGTCTTCGCCATCGGTGAGGATGATGATGGCCTTGCGGCCGGTTTCCTGCTGCAGCTTGTCATGGGTGGCCAGGTAAACGGCGTCATAGAGGAGCGTGCCCCTGGGCGTACCCGAGGGCATGCCGCCACCGCCCCCAGTCCCAACATTGATTTGCGCTTTGTCCATGGCACGAGACAGGGCGTGGGCGTTGCTGGTGTAGTCGGAGAGAAGATCGACATTCACGTCGAAGGAGATGAGAAAAGCTTCATCTTTCGAACGCAGAACGCGGCTCAGGAAGGCAGCGCCGGCCTGCTGCTCCAAGGGCAGAACATTCTCCTGGCTGCCGCTGGTGTCGAGCAGGATACCTAGGGTGAGGGGTTGATCGTTTTCCGCAGCGAAGTTCTTGATCTTCTGGGGCGCCTTGTCTTCCAGGATGTTGAAGTCATCCTTAGTGAGATGGGGGATAAGCGCGCCGTGCTTGTCATGCACGGTGAAGTAAAGGCTCACCAGGTTGACGTTGACTTTAAGGGTCGCCACCGGCTGCTGCTGGTCGTCCTGATTGGGGTCGCCGGCCGGCCCCTGGGGCGGAGCGTCGGGAGAAGGCGCAACCTGCGCTCTGGCATTTACGGCAGCACAGCACAGCATGGCGCCCAGCAAGATCGCCCAGGGCGAACGCAGGAGACGGAAATTCATGGAGATTAGACGATGAGACATGGCAGAACGATACCTCGGGAGCCTTACAACGCCGACAGGGCGTCTGGTAATCTTATCTCTCATATAGTAAGTCTAGTAAGTCACAACGAGTGCGCGGGATTTGAGGATGGCCATGGACCGAGTCGTCCGCCTGGGGGATCTTTTGGTGAGGCAGGGTGTCTTGGCAATGGTGTTGTTGCTGCCGGTTGTGCTTCCATCGGGCTTGATGGGGCAGCAGCAGAAAACGCAGGATCAGAGTGTGCCGGATGCACCGACCCCGCAAGGGCCTGACAGTCTGGGCAATCTCACTTTGGGCGTGACACCGGGAAAAGGAGCTCAACAGACGCCCCCGGACCAAGGCACAAACAGCACCCAGGTGCCGCCCGCCTCCGGCAACGAGCCGGCCGGCGCGGGCCAGGTTCAACAAACACCTCCGGTGGTTGCCCCGCCGGGAGAGCTGCAAAAAGATTTGGCGACGTTTCGTACCACCGTCAACTACGTCGTTGTGCCGGTAACCGTGCTGGACAAGAAACATAACCAGGTGGCGGGGTTAACCTGGCGCGATTTTCAAATCTACGAGAACAATCGGCGCCAGGAGATTCGCCTCTTCAGCGCCGACCTGGTGCCGCTCTCGGTTGCCCTGGTCATCGACCAGAGCCTGCCCAGGGACACCATGAGGAAAGTGAACGATAGCCTGTCTGCGATCCAGGGAGGCTTCACCCCCTACGATGAGATTGCAGTATTCACTTACGCCGATGGGGTGAACAACCCTACGGACTTTACGGCGGCGTTGAGTGCGCGGATACCAGCTGTGCTGGAGCAGTCCAAAAAGCCTGGGGACTACATGGGCGTCCCGATCAACAGCGGGCCGCTTTATGGCGGACCCAGTATCAACGGTCGATCGGTGGACCCGAATCTGGACCCGCAGCGGGGAAATTCCGGCGTTGGTGTCATTCCCAAGGAAATCCATACCTTGAATGACGCCATTCTGGCCGCGGGCAAAGCTCTTTCTACCCGGCCCCAGGGAAGCCGCCGGATCATTTACGTACTCAGCGACGGGAAAGAATCTCGCAGCAAAGCCAATTTCCGCGAGGTGGTCCACTATCTCGAGGCTAACCAGATCGCAGTCTACGGCACCCTGGTGGGAGATTCGGCCACCTGGGGGCTCGGCTACCTGGACAAGTTCAAGCTGCCGTTGCTGCCACTTTCCCCGGACAACATATTGCCCAGGTATACGGATGCGACCGGCGGGCACTTGTACTCTGAGTTCTCTGCCAACGGAATTCAGCGCAGCTTCGCAGAGCTTGCCGTCCTGGCGCGCACACAATACACCCTTGGCTACTATAGTCACCTTCCAGTCATGGACGAGAAATATCGAGTCCTTGATGTTCGTGTCCTGCGGCCGAATGTCGACGTCTTCGCCGAGAGGGGGTATTACCCTACGGCAACCAACCAATCGAGATGACCGCAGCCAGCGGGCACCCGGGCTTGACCTTTGTCGGCCTGGGGCTGGCGGCGTCGGCCTTCTGGGGCGCGAGTGATTTTCTCGGCGGCCTCGCCACCCGAAAAGCCCACGTGGTTCTGGTAGTCGCCGTGGCCCACGGCCTCAGCCTTGGACTACTCCTGCTGATCGCATTTGCAACCCATTCCGCTCCTCCTCCGGAACGCTTCGCTCTTATGGGTCTTTGTGCAGGAGCGTTTGGAGGTGTGGCGCTCATTCTCTACTACCAAGCCTTATCCCTGGGGGAGATGGGGCTCACCACTGCCCTTACCGGCTTGCTCACCGCAATCGTCCCGGTGATCTATTCATTC
>DASRRN010000694.1:0-4629 GCA_035695685.1 Acidobacteriaceae bacterium
CGTACTCTTTGCGAACCTCAGCAATAGGGATGCCGCTCGTCTTTACCGAGTAGTTGATAACCGGCGCCTGAAAGTCTTTGAATTGATCCAGGTAGGGTCTCTCCAGCGTGTGCAGGTGCAGGAGCGTCAGCTTGGTATCCGTCAGGGCGGCCAGCACGCGCTTATCGTACGGCCGGCTATAGCGCTCATAGTCGGAGACCGATCCGAACTTACTGGTGGCATTGAAGACGCTAACCAGTGTCCCCGAGCAGCCAATCTCCCGGGAACGCCGTATATGGTTGATGGTCGATTGGGTGATGGCTTCCATCGCCTGCTCCCAGCCGGCAGTGTTCTCCTTTTGGAAGGTGTGAATGCTGTGAATCACGTCCGTTCGATCTTCGCCACCCTTCTTGCCGGCGAACTCAGGCTCGGCCGCCAACAACAACATCGCTGTCATATATGGGCCATAGAGGGTGTCAATGAAATACGCCTCATCGTGTAAGCCATCACGAACCAACTCCAGGGTATGCAGCTGCTCGGGATAAGGCGTCTGCAAAGGCTCCAACTCATACCACTTGCCGGTTTTTGATCGTGGATAGTCGAAGTCATTCATCACTTTGACAAAGTCGGTATCGTATCTGCGATGGAACTCCAGATGATCCTGGGCTTCGAGCTCTGCGGTCGGGCGCTTGTAATGGTGCCACAGGCTAAAAGGGGGACGGTCTACATCCTCTCCCCGCAACGCGCGGTCAACACGTTCCTTATGGGAAAGACGGGTGGAGGACGCGAAGGAAGGGACTGCCGTAATCGCTGTGGCTGCAGCCAATGCGGAAACGAATTGCCGGCGGTTCATCACGTTACGGCTCCTTCAATGCCAATCGAACGCGCCGCGGAAGAGTTGCAGGTCCGTGGGCGTTTCAGCCTCGTAATAAATCGACAACACATCGAAGCGAACCTGGTCCGGCGCAATCGGCAGCGCTAGCAAGTAATGCCGGGCCACCCGGCGAAGAATCTGGATTTTGTCGTGGTCGACCGCGGACTCCGCCGTAGCAACCTTCCGGCTGCCGCGTGCCTTCACTTCGATAAAGCAGAGAGTGTTGTCTTCCCACCCCACCAGGTCGAGATCGCCACGGATCTTTCCGCTGCGCCAGTCGCGGGCCACAACGGTATATCCGTGGCGGCGTAGGTAAAAGAAAGCGGCTTCCTCACCCCGGCGCCCCAATTCCAGGTGCGCCGCCCGGCCTCTTCCTAAACGAGCGGCAAGGTAATCACTGGCATGAACAAATTCCTCGAGCAGGCGCACCGTAAGCATGGGCCTTATTCTATCCCCGCTCTTACCCGTTCCGTTGCGCTCCGTTCAACACCAATAATTCCAGGGACTCGTCGCCGGCTTCCTTTCGAGCCCGCTCGTCCGATAAGTACGCAGCAACCGGGCTAAACTACTGACAGCGATCGACGTGAAATCCCCCATCACCATCTCGAAGGAAGACTATCTAAAGGCCGTTCTCGAAGCGGAGAGCGAAGGACAGGAGGTTATTCCTGCAACGCTGGCCCACTGGCTTTCGGTTTCGCCACCCGCGGTCACCATGGCGCTCAAACGCTTGAGGCGTGACGGATATCTCGAGGTCAAACCCGACGGAATTGTCCGGCTCACACCCAAAGGTAAGGAGACGGCCTACCGGACGGCGTTGCGGCACCATCTAATAGAACGCATGCTGGCGGAGATGTTCGGCATGGAATGGTATGAAGTCCACGACGAAGCAGAGCGCCTGGAGCATGCGGTGTCGCCGGCGTTTGAAGCTAAGTTGCTGGAACGCCTGGGCTCGAAGGGCACCTGCCCCCACGGAAATTGGGTGCTGCCGGAAAGTCCGGAACAGCGCGGTAAACGCGGGATGGTCTTACTTTCCGAAGCCAAAGAGGACGCCGGATACACGGTTGTAAGCCTCTACGAACGTGATCCAAAACTGCTGCTTTTCCTGCACCAGGCGGGCATTGCGCCTGGCGGGCGGGTAAGAATCCTGGCGAAGAACTACGACCGGACGATCTCCATTGAGACCACCGCCGGCCGTTCCACTCTGGGGCATCCGGCGGCTGAGAGGGTCTGGGTGAAGCGGCGTGGAAAAACATGAACGCGATTTAGTTTTAGAATTATTAGAGAACGGGAAACCGAAGGTCCCCAGTGCGATTCCCAAAGTAATGGAATGTCGAAGAGATGTCGCATTGTGAACCGGTGTCGCTGAGGTAGCCTCGATGCGAATGAGGAATCTTTCCTTTATCTGGTTTGTGGGTGCGGTTGTCTGGTGGTTTGACGCCGCGGTGGCCGTTCACTACGGCAACAAACCCCATGCCATCCTGGCGCTCGCGGTGGCTTGTGTCTTCTTTGCCGCCGGGGTCATGTGGGTGAAGAGCACCGAAAAGCGCTGAGCTCATCAAACTACTAAGTCTTTTGAAAGCGCGCCTCGCTGAGGTCCAGTTCGCGCTCGATGGTTCTCAGCAATTCATCATTGATCTTGTCTTCATTGCGCAAGATGACCGCCGTCGAACGTTCGAGTGCCCGTAACTCCTGGCCAAGGTTCCGTTCATAGCGGGCCAGGGCGATCTCCCGTTCCAGCTTGATTTCTTCGCCCCCAGCTTCGATCAAGGTGGTGCGGGCCTGGTAATGGCGGATCATGTCTTGATAGATGGCCGCATGATCTGATTTTCCTTGCCGCGATAGATCCTTGAGGTAGTCGAGCACGGTGTTGAGGATGATCAGACGAGCCTGCTGCTCTTCCAGGTTGTTATCGCCCACCGCGAGTCCCAATTTCCTGATCACCGCCGGTAGAGTGAGCCCCTGGAGAACGAGGGTGACAAAGATCACGGAAAAGGTCAGAAAGATGATGAAGTCCCGCTGCGGGAAAGGTTCACCGTTCTGCAGCACTGTAGGCAGCGAGATGGCAGCAGCCAGAGCCAGCACTCCGCGCATTCCTGTCCAGGCCACGATAAAGACTTGCTTGCCCGTGGGACGCGGCTCTACCTGGTGCAACACATGGCGTCGTATCCAAGAGGCGATGATCGCACCGGGATACACCCAGATGATCCTCAGCGCCACGACCAGTATCGCGAACGTTAATCCATAGCGGATAAGTTGCTCCATGGAAAGATCGTGGATGCCGCTCAGAATCAGTCGAAGCTGCAGGCCCATCAGGATAAAAACGAGACCGTTCAGGCCGAACTCCAGCGTCTTCCACACTGCGCTGCCCTCGATACGAGCATTGATGGACAAGGTCTCCGAGCTCTTGCGCCCGAGAAACAAACCGCAGACCACGGTTGCGAGCACGCCCGATGCATGAATCCCCTCAGCCGCAAGGTAAGCCAGGTAAGGGGTGGCAAGGGACAAAGTGATCTCCACGGGCGAGTCGGTGATCTCGAGTGAGACTTTGTGGATGATAAAGGCGGCGAAGAATCCAATCGCTATCCCTCCGGCTACCAACCAGAGAAGCTCCAGCATTGCCAGGCCCGGTCCAGGGCGTCTCCCGGCAACAACCAGGGCAACAGAAAATTGCAGGGCGAGCAGGCCACTGGCGTCATTGACCAGGCTTTCGCCTTCGAGTACATCGACGATCCGGCGGGGTAGCCTGAGGCGCTTGGCAATTGCGGTCGCAGCGATCGCATCAGTCGTAGATACCACCGCTCCCAAAACCGCGCCCAGCCGGTGGTCAAATCCAGGAATCAACCACGCTGTACCCAGCGCAACGCCAACCACAGTAAATCCAACCAGGCCAAAGGCCAGCATTAGGATACTGACAATGTTTTTATGAAAGTCGCGCCAGGAAGTGTTGAAGCCGCCGATGAAGAGCAATGGAGGCAGAACCACCAGAAAAACGACGTCCGGATTCAACGCGATCTGCGGCAGGCGGGGAAAGAGTGAGAGAACCACTCCACCCATGAAGAGCACGATGGGATAAGGAATCTTGAAACGCTGCGCGAGCGTGGTAAGCCCGGCCACCAGGAGCACGAGAAAAAGAAGTATGAGCTCGAGGTGGTGAATGCCTGCGGCCTGCACGGGGCGGTCTCCAGAGATTCAGATTAACCCAGAGAATAGCGGATGCCCCACCTCGAATGGGGCATCCGCAGATGCATGGAGCAGAATCAGAAAGCTGTATCCAGCCCCAGAGATGCTGACTGGATTTTTTGCCAGGAAAAATCCAACCTCACAGATTTAGTTCGGTCAAACGTATTCTGATTCTGCTCTAAACAGTCGCGGAGGCAAAGCTGGCGGCCTGCGCGTGCTCCTGCTCTGCCTGGGCCACGCATTGCTCGAAGATATTGAGGCCAATGGTAGCTTCATGCTGGTTCAAGATCAGCGGGGGCGCCAGGCGGATGGAGGTTTCTCCGCAACCCAGCAGCAGGAGACCTTTTTCAAACGCCAGGGAGACGATGCGATCACGCAGTGCCGGCGCGGGTTCGCGGGTTTGCTGACTCTTGACGATCTCAACCCCGATCATCAATCCTCTGCCGCGAACGTCGCCTACGATCGGGTGCCTCGAAGGCCAGTCGCGCAAGCGGGAAAAGAAAACTTTTCCCATCGAGGCTGCATTGGCGATGCCCTCACGTTCAAGAACGTCCATGGTGGCCAGGGCTGCGGCGATAGCTACCGGGTTGCCCCCG
>DASRRN010000695.1:0-4652 GCA_035695685.1 Acidobacteriaceae bacterium
TCAGCGCACCTCGAGAACTCGTGCCATTTAGACGGCAGCCGATCAACAAGCAACCTGAATCTTGTTCGGCCAAGCTCGCGTCAAAGCACTCAACGAGTTACATCGTAAAAAAGCAAGGCGATCCGCTAATTTGGACAGCTCTGAAATCCTCCCATAAGACGTTATAAAGCAACCTGGATGACCGCAAGTTGAAGGAGTTAGTCCATGTGGACGCATGGACTGAGTAAGATTCGGTCTTGAATCCGATCTGACGAATCAGCGAACCCTTGCCCAGACTTTGCAGGACTAATGGATACCCTGGCTCGGGTCTTAGGGCGTATCGATTCGCGTGCTCGCTCCACAATGCAGGCCTACGGCGCAACCCAAAGGCTTGCCGACCTGCGCCCGCATTAGTCTTGGCACTCACCTCTTCTACCCTTCAACACCTCATTACGCCCAGCATAATCGATTCGTTTGCCCAGCTTTTGGAACAGGCCAAGACGGGAAACCGTACCCATTGCCTCGTCATTCGGATCGGTTCTGCCCTGCTTGCATTGCGTCGCTTAGTAACCACCCACTCCAAACTAAAAGAAACTCTTTCTCCTTGCGTTCCGGATTGTGATACTAGCTCCGTAGGCTGTTTCGGCCTTCCAGGTGATGAGAACGATGATCGTCGCGGTTGCAAGAGCTTGTCTTTTCGGCGTCGTGTTATTCGGGGCAGCTTCTCCATACGCAGTTGCCGCCACCGCCGCCGATGTACCCCTTCTGACAGCCGAAGGGCTCGGTAAGGGCGCTGTTGCGTTGGATGGTCCCTGGCAGTTCCACCTGGGGGACAATCCTGATTGGGCCTCGCGCTCGCTGGATGACGCCACTGGTCATGGAGGATGGGAGCAGCTCACCGCGGATAAGCCCTGGGGCGAGCAAGGTCACCACTCCTATGCTGGCTACGCCTGGTATCGCCGTCATCTCCACCTGGAGCCGGCAGCCAGCGCTTCACCGGAATTCAGCCTGTTGGTCCCCCTCGTCGAAGACGTTTACGAGGTCTACTGGAACGGCGTGCCGGTGGGCAAGAAGGGTAAATTCCCACCCGGGTCTGCGTATTCGTACAATCCAGTGCCACAGATTTACCAACTAGGGCAGGCGCGGGATGGGGTGTTGGCGGTGCGGGTGTGGAAGGCGCCGCTCGATTCTTTCGACACCGGTCTCCAGGGAGGCTTCCTCGCGCCGCCCCTGGCGGGCAGCGCGGCCGCGCTCGCCGACCGCAAAACCGACTTCAATTACCGCTGGCTGCGCAGCCGCCAGTACCTCTTCGCTCTCAACGCCCTCACCTTCCTGGTGATGGCCTTGAGCCTGGTGGCATGGCTGCGCAACCGTTCGCAGAAGCTTCTGCTCTGGATGTCGCTCTACGCACTCTCCGCTGTACTTGGGTTGATTCTTGTTGGTCTGCACCTGCCCTGGTCCTATCGCTTTGGCCTGGGGTGGTTGCAGCCGGTACACGCCCTCGCGGATATTTCCCTTTGGTTCTTACTGTTGTATTTATTGCGGCTCACGGAGAACCGCTTCCTGGTACGGCTCACCGTGTGGCTGGCCTGGATCGACCTGACCGCCAATGTGCTCGATGGAGCACTTACCATGTTCGATTGGAGCAGCCCGGCTGCGGTTCATTGGGAGCAAGGCGCCGATGCCTTCCTCACCATATTTGAAACCGTACCTGAGCTTTTACCGCTTCTCCTGGTGGGCTTTGCCATCCGTAAAAAGCTGGATCCGGCCCGTTGGCTGGTGGCGATCTTCGCCTTTAGCTCCTCCCTCATCTCCAATTTCCGCATCGCCGTATCCCAGGGCAGCCGTTATACTCACTGGACCCTGGGGAACACTATCAACGCGCCCCTGTTTACCATTCTGGGCAATCCGTTCACGCCCATTACGCTGGCGAATACCGGATTGCTGCTCTCGATCGTGTATGCGGTCTACCGCTATACCAGAGAGGCCGCCCTTCGCCAGGGCGCCATGGAGCAGGAACTGCGCAGCGCGCAGGAGCTGCAGCAGGTCCTCATCCCGGAATTGTTACCGTCGCTACCGGGCTATTCTGTGACCAGCGCCTATATTCCCGCGCAAGAGGTTGGCGGAGACTTCTTCCAGGTGATTCCTGCTGGGCCTGACGGCGCGGCCTGGCTGGTACTTGGCGATGTGAGCGGCAAGGGATTGCGCGCGGCCATGACCGTATCGCTCATCGTCGGCATGCTGCGCACGCTGGCCGAGTTCACCGCGCAGCCGGCGGAGATTCTTGCCGGCCTGAACCGCCGGCTTTATGGCCGCTTGCACGGTGGCTTCGTCACCTGCCTGGTGATGTTGCTCCACGCTGACGGAAGCTGCGTGCTGGCGAGCGCCGGCCATCCCCCGCCCTTTGTCAACCAGAAGGAGGTCGCGCTTCCCGGCGCTCTTCCCCTGGGTCTTGTGGCCGAAACCGTCTATGAGCAAAGAACCGTGCCTCTGCAGGAGGGCGACCACCTCGTGCTTTACACCGATGGCCTGCTCGAGGCGCGCGCTGTTACCGGCGAACTCTTCAGCTTCGATCGGCTGGGCAGCCTGATGCAGCAAAGGCCCAGCGCCGAGGAGGCCACCAGAGCCGCTACCGACTTCGGGCAGGAGGACGACATTACCGTACTCACCCTCACCCGCCTGGCAAAGGGCGAAGCGGCCTCAACTCTTCTCAAGGCTCCTGGGTTGGCCCCCGCCTGAACTTCGGCGCTAGCTTTCAGCGCAGGAAGTTGCGTCTTGCAAGTCTGCGGTCATATGTTCCTCACGCGATGGCAGCGCGTCTGGGCGCGCTGCGCTGGCCGTAGTGCAGGGGATACCTCGCGGAGGGACTCTACCGTCCGAAACTGCCCGGCGTCTAACTGCATATGCAGCTTCTTTCTCCAGGAGGGGGTTCTTGGAAAGACGCACATTCTTGACTTCCTCGCTTGCCGCTTCGCTCCTCGCCTTGGCAGATGGATCCAGCTCACTTTCATTCGCCAGTTCCGTGCAACAGAATTCGCTAGTGTCTTCAGGAAGGACCGCAAAGCATCCCGCCCCGCCGATTCGCGACTATCATTTCGATCGAACCATTTCGCGAAATGTATTAGATAACTTTCTTTCGCGATCAATCACGATGCAGAGCCTGTTTGCCGGCAGGGGGAACCTTGAGGATGACCTTCGAATGCTCACGAGCATAGATGCAAAGTTCATTGGACGGAGTCTCTGCTTATGGGGCGGAGAGAGTGGTTTGTTGGCCAATCTCGAAAAAGCAAAACAGCAGGTTCTTGTGGCCGTCAAGGCTGATCCGGAGATGCTTTTTGAAGCGTGCATCTTCGAGATCGTGACCACGCAACTAGAACAGGTTGCAGTGCCCGACTGGGCCTTTATAGCGTTGGGCCGGCCTGTAGAAACGAGGAATTTCCGCTATGCCGACATGCTTTATACCGACGGCCGGCGTGTTGACCAGTGGGGACCAGGTTCGTCGGTACCAGACGTGAGCCGGCCGGAAACAGAGCTTTATTTCTATTTTCTGGCAAGGTCGTTCATCGATGCAGGCTTTGAGGCTATCCACTATGGGCAGGTCGAGATCATGAACGGCAACGATCCTGACTTGACTCATTGGTCGCAGGTTTTCACGCTGGCCCGGGCCTATGCAGCAACGCACGCTCGCAGACACATGCTGCTATGCGATGCGCATGTTCCTCACGGTGGGCTGGTCAGAGATGGACATCTCCTGCTGGATTTCCATGCCTTTCCGCTCAGGATCATGGAAGTTCCCGATAAGCCACAGGAGGCGATCCTCAAAGTAGGATTTTCCGACGGCATTTACAACCGGAGCAGGGGTGGGATTGCTCCTAGCGGCTGGAAGTGCGACCACCTGCCGTATCTCGTCGAGTTCGACAACTACGGTGTCAGCAAACAACCCGGACAGGCCAGGGCCGATGGTGGCCAATTCAATTGGATCTGGGGCTACGACGAGATTACCTGGTTTGCCCGGCAGAATAAGGAATATCGTGACGATTGGCTGCGCTATGCCTGGCATTGGGTGCGGACAACTGACCCGAACGGCTACCTGGAAATGCCCGGCAGTCGCCAGATCACCAATGGACGTGTTGGATTGCACCGTAGCAGTGCGGCGGAACCTTACTCCGGTAGAAGGCCGTGGTATCACGCCAATAATCCAGATGCTGCTGTCCCCGATGGGATGGGAGATGAAGAGACCATTCGCGCCATCTGGGCCGCCGATTCAGCTTAGGCTCGATAAGCCGCACAACGCTTACGCAGGGAAAAAGTTACCCCTTCACCTTAGCCACTAGTCCTGAACGAAGGGCACGGCTTCAGCCGTGCCATAAAGATATCAAGCGTGTGACGGCTTTAGCCGCTGGGGTAAGGTTTTTGGCCTTGTAGTCTCCACGAAGACCCATTCCATCCATAAGCCGCACAACGCTATCAGACTGGCGAGTTCTCAACTCTATCTTCTCTGTGAAAATGTAGCCGCAATCATCTGTTCGATAACTTTGTAACTCACTGGTTTGGAAATAAAATCATCCATGCCGGCCGCCAAACAGCGGTCCCGTTCTTCGCTCATCGCAGATGCGGTCATGGCAACAATGGGTACGTGAGCACCTACAGCTTCTTCCCGGCGTATTTGCAGG
>DASRRN010000696.1:0-2704 GCA_035695685.1 Acidobacteriaceae bacterium
AGTAGCTACACCTCAGCTCGTACTCATGTTAGGTTGCGTGCATGACCAAATTCGATCCCTATCTAACCCTGATGTTGAGAGTGCAGCCGGCATGACCAACCGTCGACCAGTTCCTGAACCCAGCCCCATCGAGCAACAGTGCCCCTCCTGGTCAATCGCATCGCAGAGCGACGATTGGGTTGACGCTTGTGGCCGCCCTGGCCGGAATAAGTGAGGCAACGATGGCTACCAGGACAAGCGCGAGTGTTGCCACGCCAAACGTAACCGGATCGTGTGGCCCGACGCCAAACAACAGGCTGGAAAGTAAGCGCGTCGTGGCCAGGGCGGCAACCATGCCAACGGCAGCACCAGACAAAATCAGTTTCAAGCTGCTCCTCATTATCAGCGCAAAAATGTCGCCCTTGTCAGCTCCCACTGCCAGGCGCACGCCAATCTCCTGCGTCCGTTGTGCGACCAGAAAAGCCAGCACCCCATAGAGTCCGATGAGTGCCAGAACCAGGCCCGTCAGTGCGAAGAAGCTGACGAGCAGGGTCTGGAAGCGGGCCGGGGCGGCCAGCCTGCTGACCCTCTGCTGCAAGGTGGCAAGATCGATCGGCAGTGTCGCATCGAGTGCGGCCACCTGGGAGCGAATCCAGCGGGCGGTCTGATCGGGCGGCAGCGAGCTTCGCACCACGACGACTGAGGTTTTACCCCATCTGCCGCCCCTTTCCCAGTCCGCCGGCATATCTCGCCGGAGATGGTAAACCTCTGGTACTTCCTCCTTGGTGAGCCCACCGTTCCTTACATCCGCTGCGACCCCGACGACCGTGTACCACGGCTCGGGGAAGGTGCCGTAGGTTAACCGTATCCGCTGGCCAAGAGGATTTTCGTTTGGGAACAACAGACTGGCGAAGCGCTTGCTGATCACGATCGGGTGTTGACTCGCGGTCATATCTTGAGCGCGGAAGCCTTCGCCCTCAATGATAGGGATATCCAAAGTACGGAAGTATCCGGGCGAGACCAGCCGTGAGGCAAAAACTCCGGCAGCGACCGGCGTCGATGTAGTTCTTCCGGCGACAACGATCTCGCCAAGACGGCTACCAAAGTGGTCTGGCTCCGGAGGAATGGAGTCGCTGACGGATACAGATGTGACCCCCGGGCCGAACTGCAGCCGCGTGGTCAATTGATGAAAGAAGTTGAGCCGGCTTTCGGGCGTGGGATAGGAGTGTTCTCCCAACGTTATGCTTGCGCTGAGACTGTTATCGGCGCGCATGCCGAGATGCTGATCTTCGATGTTGCGGAAGCTACGCAGTAAAAGTACAGCTCCAGCCAACAGGACCATGCTTGCCGCGATCTGCATAATGACCAGCCACTTGCGTAGGTGGGCATGGAATACCGTAGTAAAAGAGCGGCTGCTCAATATTCCGTCCTGGGGTCGCTGCAGGGCCGACGGCAGCCCGAAGAGAGCGCCGCAGAGCATGGAAAGAAATACCGTGACACACAGGATCCTCAGGTCGAGTTGCACCTTGTCCAGGTAGGGAATACTAGACGGGGCAATGGCAAGGAAGATACGCAGTAAGCCCTCTGCCAGCGCGCATCCGGTCAAGGCCCCGGTGAGTGACAGCACGGCCGATTCAGTCAACGATTGGCGGGCAAGCCGGGTGCGGCTGGCCCCCAGGGAAGTGCGGACTGCGAGTTCCCGCTGCCGCAATGCGCCACGCGCCATGAGTAAGCTGGCCACGTTGGCGCACGCGACCAGCAACACCGTGAGCACAGCGCCGAGAAGTACCCACGCCGTCAGGCGAACGTCCTGCATCTGGCGATCCCGCAAGGAGCGAACGCTAAGATGAAAGTCGTAACGAATGTCGGACGGGATGCGCGTCAAAGCCTGACGAAAGAGAGGCTGCAACTCCGCTTCGGCTTGCTGAACGCTCACTCCGGGTTTCAGCCGTGCGAATGCCCTTCTTGGACCTCCAAGGCCACCGTTCGATGTACGGTCCTCCGCCTCGTCGGTAGCTCTGGGAAAGAGCACGTCGGCGGATTGCAGTCTCGGCATCTCAAAGTCTTTGGGTAACACGCCGACCACGCGTATCGGGCTTCCGTCGATGTCAATGGTCTTATTCAGGATGCCGCGATCAAGACCGTAACGATTGAGCCATAGGCCATAAGAAATGAGTGCGACCTTTGGCCTGTTCGGAAGATCCTCGTCGGGCAGAAAATTGCGGCCCAGGACAGGAGAAACGCCCAGGGTGGGAAGAAAGTTGCCTTCCACCGACGTGCAGTTGATCTGCGCTGGGTGGGTCTCAGTTAGATCACACTCGCTGGTGGTGGCATTTTCGGAGGTGAGCTCTTCAAAGGGTTTCTGGTCGCGCCGCCAATCATAATAGAAGTACCCCAACATGAACCCGGTGGGCTCTAGCGAATGCGCCATGCCTACTGACACCAGACGGTCGGCGTTCGCATAGGGAAGAGGGCGAAACAGAATTCGATCGACCACGCTAAAAACCGCCGCGGTGGCTCCGATCCCGAGCATCAGGGTTGCGACGATGGTAAAGGTGAATACCGAGTGCCGGCGGAAGCCTCGAAGACTATAACGAATGTCCTGGATCACGGTTGCAGCCAGGTAGTGTCCGCGGGGTTGCTCTTTTGCGCCCGCGTTGTCACTCTTATCGGTTGGCTTTGAAACCAGGAGCAAGCGAAGGCGCGTCAGCCATCCCTTGAGCAT
>DASRRN010000697.1:0-3939 GCA_035695685.1 Acidobacteriaceae bacterium
GTGCCCGTCTTGAGCCGGCATCCGCGCAGCCCCAGCCGCTTCAGCGCCTCGCCTAACAGCACGCTGGGTGGTTCGCCGCTTCGCCCGGAAGGGTACCGTTCCTCGCCGCAATGAATCAAGCCGTTAAGAAAGGTGCCGGTGGTAATCACCACCGCTCCTGCCAACACCGTCCTGCCATCGCGCAGCCGTATACCCCGGACCGTCACACCCTGGACCGACCTTTGCCCCGCTTCCTCGTCCAGCACCAGGTCCACCACTTCCGCCTGCTTGATGTGCAAATTTGCCTGCGACTCCAGCACTTGCCGCATCTTCACCCGGTACTGGTGCTTGTCGCATTGCGCCCGGGGAGACCACACCGCTGGTCCGCGGGAGGTATTCAGCAACCGGAATTGGATCCCCACCGCGTCCGCAACCTCGCCCATAATGCCGCCCAGTGCATCCACTTCCCGCACCAGGTGCCCCTTCGCAATGCCCCCAATGGCGGGGTTGCACGACATTTGCGCGATCAGATCCAGGTTGAAACTGAACAGCGCCGTCCGCAGTCCCATCCGGGCAGCCGCCATCGCCGCTTCGCAGCCCGCGTGCCCCGCACCCACAACTACAACGTCGTAACTTTCCGTAAACGCCATAACACTTCTATTCTAGAACTTGGCAGGAGATCTTATGGAAGAGACAAACATTGCGTTACTCGGGCTTGGACTGATGGGTTCAGGCATGGCGGGCCGCCTGCTCGACGCTGGCTACCCACTCAGGATCTGGAATCGGACTCCGGGCAAGACCCAGCCTCTGGTGGATAGAGGAGCCAAGCTGGCCAAATCCCCCCGCGATGCGGCTGCCGGTGCAGCCGTGGTCATCAGTATGCTCGCCGATGTCCCGGTCTGCCGGGACGTGTGGCTGGGCCGGGGAGAAGCACTGGTCGACATCGCGCCGGGGACCATCCTGGTGGAGTCCAGCACCGTCACCGTGGAGTGGATTGAGGAACTGAACCGGGCAGCAAATGAGCACGGCTGTGAGCTGGTGGATGCACCGGTAACTGGCAGCAAACCCCAGGCGGCCGCCGGCCAGCTCCTCTTCCTGGCCGGAGGCTCAGACTCGGCCGTGGACAAAATTACCCCCATCCTCAAGGCCATGGGCCGCGACGTGGTCCACGTGGGCCCCGTCGGCAGCGGTGCTCGCCTCAAGCTGATCAACAACTTCCTCTCTGGGTCACAGGTAGCGGCCTTGGCGGAAGCCCTTTCCCTGATAGAGCGCAGCGGGTTGGATAGGGAGAAGGCGCTGGGCGTCCTGACCGAGGGAGCCCCTGGTAGCCCCCTGGTCAAGCTGCTCAGCGGGCGCATGACCAACCGCCAATACGAGCCCAATTTCCTGCTCCGGCTCATGACCAAGGACCTCCGTTACGCCGTCACCGAGGCCGAGAACCATGCCCTCGATCTTGATATGGGCCGAGCTGCGCTGCGTGTGTTCGAGCATGCCGTCGCCGCAGGACAGGGAGAAGAAGATATGTCCGCAGTCGTGGAGCAGTTCCGCGTCCAGGCCCAAACCGCCAAATGAAGAGAGTGCTGGGCAAGCTGTACGCAAAGTGGATGTACCGGTGGGAAACCGCCCTGACTACTCGCGACACCAACCGCATCGTACGTCCGGTGGAGTGGGGATTTGACTGGCTTCAGGAATTTGCCCAGTCCCACGGCTTCAGCTTTTCCCAGCACCCGCCGGCCGACGACGCTGCGGCGGAACGGGCCATGCTGCAGTTGAATGACTTCATCCTGCACCATCGCGACGAGTTTTTTGCCTATCAGACGCCGGGGGATTTCGTGCTGGAAGAGCGGTATCCCCAGCTGTTTCCCACCAACGTCCGCCCCAAAACCCTCCAGCAGGATGCCAGGTTCCGTCGCCTGGCGGCTGCTGGACAACTCCCCAAGGCGCAATTTCTGCGCTTTACCTCACCCGTTCGCACACCCTATCCGGAAAACGACCGCGTCAACGCCCGCTGGTTTCCAGCCTCTCCCGAAAAAATGGCGGGCAAGCCGAAACAGGCCATCATTGTCATGCCCCAGTGGAATGCGGACGCCTTCAGCCACAACGCTCTCTGCGCCATCTTCAATCGTTTCGGCGTATCCGCCCTGCGTCTCAGCAAGCCCTATCACGATATCCGCCGCCCGGCGGAGCTGGCACGAGCCGACTATGCCGTCAGCGCCAACGTCGGCCGGACCATCTCTTCCTGCCGCCAGGCGGTCATTGACATCCGTTGCTGCATCGACTGGCTTCAGCAACAGGACTACGAACAATTCGGCATCCTCGGCACCAGTCTCGGCTCCTGTTACGCCTTTCTCGCCGCCGCCCTCGATAGTCGTGTGCGTGTCGGCGCCTTCAACCACGCCTCCATGTCTTTTGGCGACGTGGTTTGGACCGGGCAAAGCACCCGTCACATCCGCGCCGCCTTCGAGGGCATTTCCATGACCCAGCAGCGGCTGCGCGATGTCTGGGCTGCCGTCAGCCCGTCCTATTACATGGACCAGTTTGCCGCCAACCCTAAGAAAATTCTGCTGGTCCACGCCACCTACGACCTCACCTTCCTGCGTGAGTACTCGCTCCAGGTAATCGAGAACTTCCGTCGCCGCGGCATCGATTTCGTCTCCAAGGTTTTGCCCTGCGGCCACTACACCACCGGCGAGACTCCGTACAAGTTCATGGACGGCTGGTACATCGGCTCTTTTATCTATTCAGCTTTCAAGCATTTGGCCACGCTACCTGCCCTCCCCGCCCAGGAGAAAGAATTGTTAGCCCGTTAGCCATCCGAAGGCTCAATTCACTTGTATCTGTCGGCGCGAGCGCCTCTGCGTTTTGGTGACCGTAATAACATCCAACGTATTTAGCGCATTTTTTAAGGCCGTCGAACTACCGCTCTTGTGGATTGCTGGGACCCGCAGCCAAATAGTCTAAAATCGCAACATGTCTGACCGCATGCGCCGCCCGCTTGCCGAGGCCGATCCAGAGATCGCCGCGGCTGTCGACCACGAAATCCGACGCCAGCACGAAGGCCTGGAGATGATCGCCTCGGAGAATTTTGTCAGCCAGGCAGTGCTCGAGGCTGTAGGGTCAGTCTTCACCAACAAATATGCCGAGGGCTATCCGGGCAAACGCTACTACGGCGGCTGCGAGTATGCCGATGTCGTCGAAAATCTAGCCCGGGATCGCGCGAAACAGCTCTTTGGCGCCGATCACGTCAACGTGCAGCCCCATTCCGGCTCGCAGGCGAACGCCGCCGCCTATATGGCGGTCATCAACCCGGGTGACACCATTCTGGGTCTTGACCTGGCCCATGGCGGCCATCTGACTCATGGACACAAGCTCAGCTTCTCCGGCAAGCTCTACCGCGCGGTCTTCTACGGCGTCGATAAGCAGACAGAGCAGATCGACTACGACCTCCTCGAAGCCACCGCAGAGCGTGAAAAACCAAAGCTCATCATTGGGGGAGGCAGCGCCTACCCGCGGATCATCGACTTTGCCCGCATGCGCCAGATCGCGGATAAGGTCGGGGCATTGCTCTTGATCGATATGGCCCATTTCGCCGGTCTGGTGGCGGGCGGCGCCCATCCTTCACCCGTGCCTCACGCCCACCTGGTCACCACCACCACTCATAAGACGTTGCGTGGTCCGCGTGCAGGTATGATCCTGTGCCAACAGCAATTTGCCACCGCAGTCGATAGAAGTGTGTTCCCTGGCCAGCAGGGTGGTCCCCTGATCCACGTCATCGCCGGCAAAGCCGTCGCCTTTCGCGAGGCACTCGAACCGGGATTTAAGCAATACGCGCAGCAAGTGGTGTTAAACGCGAAGGCCCTGGCCGAAACCCTCATGGGCGAAGGCTACCGCGTGATTTCCGGCGGAACCGACACCCACCTGATGCTGGTGGACGTTTTCTCCCGCGGCATCCTGGGCAGC
>DASRRN010000698.1:0-14036 GCA_035695685.1 Acidobacteriaceae bacterium
CAGGCAAACAGAAGAAATATGTTGCAGGCGGTGAACAGAGATCGTCTTTTCATTCGCGTATTCATTCGCGGAAGTCTATCAAACTGGGCTTCAGCATCATGTCCAGCAGCGCCATCGGTTGCAGGCATCCCAGGTCTCAAAAGGCGGGACCTGGGGCAGCCTTCGATTTCACCCTTAGACTCTTTGCCAGGAGCGGGAAGTAACCCTGTCGCCGCTTCTTACCCAGGGAATGTAAATCCGGGGACTGTAAATTTTTCGCATCAATTCACCGAGCCGCTTGATATACGACCGGAGTGGTCTTATATTAAATAAGACCGAAAGGGTCTGATATCGAGTAAACCAGCGTTTCACCCCAAGTCCCCGCACGCAACTCTGGCCGAGAGGTGCGAGGACCCGGGCAAACCCACAGCTTGGCAGCCGCAGATTCCTCCCACTATAGGTCTCGACGATGCCGCTTTCAACCGGTAGCTGGCCCGGAGCGTAATGGCTCCGCAAACCGGCTGCGCCACGGAGACTTAGCGGAACGATGAAAGACAATTTCTGTCACACCCTTAATTTGCGACGGAGTCGCAACAAAAGCGCCTGGCTCACACTAGGCACAGTGGCTGCCTGTGCGGCGGTCTCGATCACCTGGTCTGTGCCTGCCTGGGCGCAAGATGCGACCACGGCCAATAGCAAGCCACGAGAGCAACAGAATCTGACCGTGCGCCGTCTGGATATACCCGCTGGTCCGCTCGATGTAACGATCGCCGCCTACGAGCGCATCACCGGAGTCGAGATCACCTTTTCCCTGCCGGCCGAGACCATCGCCGGCTTCAAGTCGCCGGGAGTCAGTGGGCTGTACACCGAAGATCAGGCCCTCCGGGCTATCCTCTCCGGAACCGGACTCTCCTATCGGATTGACAGTACAGGCCGGGTGACGATCGCTGTACAGGCCAGTGAATCCGTTAGCGTGCAGGATTCTTCGCCGCAGATAAGCCTCGACCGATACCCTGTTCCACTCCTGGATACGCCGCAGTCGATCACCGCCATCTCGCAGGCGACGATCCACGAGGAGGGAGCCACGACCTTGCGTGACACCTTGCGCAACGCTCCAGGCATCAGCCTGGCGGCCGGTGAGGGCGGGTCGCAGGGCGACAATCTCACGTTGCGCGGTTTCACGGCGCGTAACGATATCTTTCTCGATGGCATGCGCGATTTCGGCAGTTATTACCGCGACTCTTTCAACTACCAGGAAGTGGAGGTTCTGGAGGGGCCTTCGTCGGTGACCTTCGGGCGCGGATCGACCGGCGGCGTGATTAATCAAGAGAGCAAGACCCCGGTAGACCATCCGTTCATCGTCGCCGAGGGCGACCTCGGCACTGACATCACCCGGCGCTTCGCCGCCGATATCAACCAGCCGCTCAATAATTTCGGCCACGGAGCCGCGGTTCGACTCAACCTGATGACCCATGATGCCAACGTAGCCGAACGCGACGTGACGGAGAATCGCCGCTTTGGTGTAGCGCCTTCGCTGGCTCTCGGTTTGGGAACGGCAAACCGGCTCACTGCAAGCTATTTTCATTTTGGCGAGGATGACATTCCCGATTACGGGATTCCCTGGTACTTCAACAAACCATCGGCGGTGCCGCGGCACAACTACTACGGTTTCCGTGACGGCAATTACCTGCGCACGGATGTGGACATGGTTACGCTCAAAGTGGAGCATGATATCTCTGATTGGGCTATTCTTCGCAACCGCGCCCGCTTTGCGAACAATCAACGCGATGCGCGCATCACTGAGCCACAGCTGAATACCGCTACCTCAGGTTCCATCACGCCTGCGACTCCGCTCAACCAGATCGCTGTGAACCGCAATCAGATTGCCACCTTCAGCAACGAGGGTTTGCTGTGGGACCAACTCGACGTCACAGCCCATGTAAAGACCTTTGGCCTCCGCCACATTGTCGTTCTCGGAGCAGAAGGCGGCCGTGAAACCTCCGATCCGGTGCGTCCGACGTTCAACTACGTCAACCCGGCCGGGCAAACCATCAATACGGTCCCGACCACCGGCCTGCTGGCCCCCAATGAAAGCCAGAGTTTCAGTGGCACCTCCGCGCCCTCGACGAATGTTCACTTGACCTCAACCAGCTACGCTCTCTACCTCCTCGACACCATCCAGCTTGGCCGCTATTGGGAACTGGTCGGGGGCGCTCGTTTTGACCGCTTTTTGAGTGACGAGAAAAGCGTTGCTTACCCCACGCCGATAATGGCTGTTGCCGGTGGGCCCATTGTTCAGGGGCCGCCCACGATCACCTATCCTTCCCGCCTGGATCGTAAGCCGAGCTGGCGTGCCGCGGCGGTTTTCAAGCCAACCAGTTTCAGCAGCATCTACTTCGATTACGGCACCTCCTTCAACCCATCTGCCGAGGCCCTTGCACTCACCGTGGGTCCGGCCGGGACGGGCACCACGAACCTGGCGCCGGAATTCAACCGGTCGTATGAAGTGGGGACCAAGTGGGATCTGCATAATGCGCGTGTATCGGTGCGCGCGGATCTCTTTCGCACCACCAAGGACAATGCTCGAGAAGCCTCCCCTACCAACTCCCTGATTTATGTGCTGGCCGGAACGCAACGGGTGGATGGAGCGGAGCTGGTGCTCAACGGGCGGGTCAGCAATCGCTGGCAGGTGCTCTCGAGCTATACCTACATGCATAGCGAGGTAGTGAAATCGCAGTACTATCCGCTTTCCGTGGGCTACCGGCTGGCGAATGTTCCGAACAATCTTTTCAACATATGGACGACGTATGAACCCATCCATCGGTTGACGATCGGCGGCGGCGGCAACTATGTTGACAGCCGCACCGCCAGCTCGACGGTTCCGTTAGACCCCACTACCGGCTTAGTTAAGCAAGTGCCAGGATACGTCGTACTCAATGCCATGGGCCGCTATACGCTGACCGACAATCTGGCATTGCAGGTGAACGTATTCAACCTTGCCAATCGTAACTATATCGACGAGATCCATCCGGCGCACATTGTGCCCGGAGCCGGAACCTCTGGCCTTTTCGGGCTCAATTTCAGATTCTAGAGCGGTCTTTGGACCAGAGCTGGTGAGAGATCCTGGCTTGACGGCAGGATTTGAGGAGAGCAGCACAATGTTGATTACAATTCCGGATGTTCTGACTGCCGGGCAGGTCGCGCACGCGCGGCAGACTTTATCCTCCGCAGAATGGGTGGATGGCCGCGTGACCGCTGGACATCAGTCGGCGCAAGCAAAGGACAATCTGCAGATCCCCGAAGGCCATCCGGCCGCGTTGGAGGTCGGCGACATGATTCTGACCGCGCTTGGGCAGAACCCGCTATTCATTTCAGCCGCATTACCGATGAAGGTGTTTCCGCCGCTGTTCAACAGTTACGGTGGAGGACAGTCGTTTGGCACGCACGTCGACAACGCGATCCGTCATGTGAAGGGAAGTTCGCACCGTGTGCGCAGCGATCTCTCCGCAACTCTCTTTCTCACCCCGCCCGAAGATTACGATGGCGGCGAGTTGGTCATTGAAGACACGTACGGCATCCATAAGGCCAAGCTCCCTCTCGGGCATATGGTCGTCTATCCCTCGTCGAGCCTGCATCGGGTGGAACCGGTTACTCGAGGACGGCGGACGTCTTCGTTCTTCTGGATTCAAAGCATGGTGCGCGGCGACGCCCAGCGCACGTTGCTCTTTGACCTGGACAACGCGGCGCAGCGCGTGAACCGTGATATGCCGGCCAGCCCGGCGGCCGTACAGCTTACCGGTATTTACCACAACCTGCTGAGGCAATGGGCTGAGGTGTAATGCTGGTGCGCCGCTCGATTCCGCCGAGCTACTCTGCGCGCAGGGCCTTCACTGGGTCGATGGAGGAGGCTCGTTGTGCCGGGATAATGCTGGCGAAAAGAGCGCAGACGCCAAGCGCGATGATAGATCCGCCAAGGACCAACGGATCCCAGCCCTGAACGTGATAAAGCTGAGCGGCGATCAAGCGGGAGCATCCGATCGAAGCCGGAATGCCGATTAGGAGTCCTACGAGGACTTGCAAGAATGCACCCCGCAGAACCAGTCGAATCACGTTTCCTCGGTTTGCGCCCAGAGCCATCCGCACGCCGATCTCGCTGGTGCGGCGCTCGACGGTATAGGCAGTGACTCCATACAATCCAACAGCAGCCAGAATGAGTGCGAGGATACCGAAGAGTCCGGTCATCTGGGCAACGGTGCGCTGCTGGTCGAGTCTATTCGCGACCTGTTCCTGCATGCTCCGGATGCTCAGGATGGTCAGGTTCGGATCTACTTCAGTAAAGACACGGCGGATTTGCGACTCCAACCCATCCATGCTGCCGCGTAATTGCAGAACCACGCTCTCGATGAGGTGCGTGCGATCGTCGATCTCCTGCATCATGGGTAAGGTATAGTGCACGTGCTGCGCCAGTGGCACAAAGAACAAGGGGCGTCTCCAGTGACCGCTGGGGTCAGTGTAATTCGCGTCGCGGACCACGCCAACGATCTCAAAGGTGCCGCTGTATTGCGCCTTATTTAAACCAAAGTGCGAGCCGAGTGGCTCTTCGCCCTTCTTAAAAAACTTGCGCACAAAGGATTCATCTACGACCGCGACGTTTTGCGTTGCAGCTGTGTCCTGGTCCGTGATGCTCCGGCCGCGCAGTATGTGCTGGCCCATCGCCTCCAGGTAGCCAGGGCTCACATGATCCCAGGAAGAGCCTTGGTCTTCGCTCACATTGGGAACACCGTGACCTTCGCGGATGACCATCTCGCCCCAGTTATCGGTGAAGGGAGAATAGAGAGCGAGGGCGGCCCGCTGCACTCCGGGGATGTGGGATAACCGGTCCTGCAGTTCCCGGTAAAGAGCATCCAGCTTCTCTGGGGGATAGCCGGAAAATGGCGCGTTCACGCCGATGTTTACGCGATTCTCGGTCTCAAAACCGAAGTCCTGATGCTCCATCTTCTGCAGGCTGCGGATGAGCAGCCCTGCTCCTGCAAGCAAAACGACGGAGAGGGTAGCCTGCACGACTACCAGAGCCTTCTGCGGCAGGGAGGAACGGTCGCGCGTACTGCGATTGGCTCCGCGCAGTGCTTCGGCCGGGTCGGCATGCGAAGTAAGCCAGGCTGGTGCGGTGCCGAAAAGCGCTCCCGTCACCAGCGACAAGCCAAACGCGAAAGCAAGAATGGGCAGCGAAGGCGTGGCATCGATGGGGACGAAGTGCGCGCTGTGGAAGGCCAGGGCGACGATCATCTTGACTCCGAGATAAGCGATTGCCATGCCTGCCGCTCCCCCCAAAACAGAAAGGACGACACTTTCCGTGAGCGACTGGCGAATCAGCCGTCTTCTCGAAGCACCCAGGGCAAGACGCACCGAGGTTTGAGCGCGGCGGGCCGTCCCACGAGCCAGCAACAGATTTGCGATATTTGCGCAAGCGATCAGAAGCACCAGGCAGCAGACAATGAGAAGGATCCGCAGGCTGTCTTTGTATCCCTCCTTCATTTCACCCACCCCTGCGCCTGCCGGCACGACCTTGATATTTTGCTTGGGCGCCATGGCCTTTATCTGCGGGAGATACTCCTTCAACGCGTCGCCCACAAAATCCGTTACCAGCCACTGCCGCAGTATCCCTGTAAAGCGGCTGGGAAGACCATCTGTGGCAACTCCAGGGCGGAGACGCCCGATCACGCGAAGCCACGCACTGGTTTCCTTCAGGAGGGAATTTGCCCCCATGAGCAGCGGCTCCTGCTGAATCGGAATCCATATTTGCGGGGGATCGCTGCGCAGGGTTTCACCGTAGAAGCCCGGTGGGGTGACGCCGACGATGGTGAAGGAGTGACCATCGAGCATAAAGTTTGACCCGATGACCTTTGGGTCGGCGCCGTATTCCTGCTGCCAGGCGCGGTAACTGAGCAAGGCTGCCGGTGATGCCGAGGGTTGGTCATCCGCAGGCACCAACGTTCTGCCTGCGAAAGCCTGGATGCCGAACGTGCTGAAGTAGTTTCCAGTGACGAATTCGCCGCGCAGCGGCTTGGCCTGGCGATCGGTTTCACTGCGCCGCACGCTGAATTGCGATCCGCCCGCCTGGAAAGCCGCCAGCTGCTCGAATTCCGGTGCGGCATCTTCAAAACGCTTGTAGAGCTGGTAGGAATACATGCCCCAGTTGTCTTGCATGCCGCCCTCTACACAGCAATCATTGCCTTCACCCACGCGAACGAGCATCGACGGATCGACGACCGGCAGCGACTTGAGCATGACGGAGTGGATCAGCGAAAAGATGGCCGTGGTTGCGCCAATGCCCAGAGCCAGTGTGAGCATGGCCGTCAGGGTGAAGACGGGGGACAACCGCATTTGTCTCAGAGCGTAGGCAATATCCTGGCGCAGAGTTTGCATAACGGTCCTCTGGCGACAGATACGAGTATTCGAGGAGGATTGTTCCCAAAACTGCGGACTAGTCCTCTCGCGAACGCCGGCCAGTCGATGGGGACAACCGGAGGAGATCGCCGGAACCGCCGTATACCTGGCCTCGCGGGTTTCCGACTTCGTCACCGGGGAAACCATTTGTGTCGATGGGGGCTATGCGATTCGATGAGATACGTGCATGGATGATCCGGGCTTGACAATCGATATTGCCTGGTGCAACATGTCATCATGCGACATGTCGTTACGGATGCCAAGCCGCTCAGTGAGCCTGTTGTGCTTATCTTGACCAGTCTCGCCTCGGAGCCAAAACATGGATATGCGCTGCTTAAGGACGTCGATGAACTAAGCAAGGGGCGTGTTCGACTCAGCACCGGCACACTCTACGGGGCGATCCACCGTCTGCTTGAGGATCGATGGATTGAGCGCTTCGAGCAAGAGGACACATCGCGCGATAAGCAGGCCTACCGCCTCACTGCCAGGGGTCGCGCCCAGCTTCACGCGGAAATCGAACGGCTTCGCCATCTTCTCCAATCGGCGACGACTCGCCTCGGTCTGAGAGGAGCATAAATGAGAGTCAGCGATTTTTACCGTGGCTTGCTGTTGCTCTATCCCGCGGACTTCCGTAGGCAGTTTTCTGAAGAGATTGTCTCCGTCTTCGAGCAAAGGGCACGCGACCAAGCAACAAGCGGAGAGCCTGCCTTTTTCGCCGTCGAGTTCGTCAGCATCGTAAAAGGAGCGAGCACCATGTGGCTAACGAAGATCCTTTCCGTCAAGAGTGAACTTGTGCCCCCGGAGGCACCCGATACAGCAGGTTCCTTTTTAACCCTCGCAGAGCTAGCCGAGCGGCGCAGCACCGCGATCAAGAACATGGTGGCATCGATTGCGAAGCACGACTTCATCAACGCTCGGCAGTATTCCGATGAAGAAGTTCGCCTCAAACGCCTTATACAAAACGTCGGAAGCGCAGATTCAGTGGCGGAAAGTGGGACAGCCTGGTGAACCAGGTGCTCGCGAGCTTTCGCAGATGGTTCCAAAGATGGCTGGCGGAAGACCCCTGCATGTGCGCCCGGGTTTGCCCTGACGAACGGGCCGCGTGACCGAGGCGCCGGTGCGGCGCTGCGTAGCCGCCACGCTGTTGCCAGCAATCTTATTTCCGCTCGCTTAACCGGCCGACCTGGGTCAAAAGATAATTCCTTTCCGGGAGGCTTGTCGTCCGTTGTGCGGCCAGCCGGTAGTGTTCGATCGCGCCGGAAAAGTCACCGGATATCTCCAGCAGGTAGGCGCGAACAGCATCGAGGCGATGGTGGCCAGTCAATCGTCCATCCTGGTCGAGTACTGCCAGCAGTTTGAGTCCTTCCGCCGGGCCCCTGACCATCGCTGTCGCGATCGCATGGCTGAGCAGCACCATAGGATTGTTCGACATGTGCTTCAAGAGTTCATAGAGCGCCAGGATTTGCGGCCAGTCCGTGTCCTCAGCCCTGGCCGCTTCGGTGTGAACGGCGGCAATGGCAGCCTGTAACTGATAGGCGCTGATCGATCCTTTGGCAAGGGCTGCGGTAATGAGCGCGACGCCTTCGGAAATTTCCCCTTGGTCCCACAGGGTTCGATCCTGTTTGGCAAGCGGGATCAATTCTTCGTTGGGGCCTGTTCGTGCTTTGCGGCGCGCGTTGGTCAGCAGCATGAGTGCCAGCAATCCACCGACTTCGGCGTCGCCGGGAAGCAGATTGTGAAGGCTTCGGGCCAGCCGAATTGCCTCACGCGATAACTCGAGCCGCTGAAATTGGGGTCCCACGCTTGCCACATAGCCTTCGTTGAAAATCAAATACAGCACATGCAGCACTGCGCCGAGCCGTTGCGTTCGCTCCTGGTCGGTTGGCAACCGGAACGGGATCCCGGAGGACTTGATACTTTGTTTGGCCCGGCTAATTCGCTGTGCCATGGTTGCCTCGGGCACCAGGAAAGCGTTCGCAATCTCCACCGTCGTCAAGCCGCCCACGGCGCGCAGGGTGAGAGCAATGGACGACGGCAGGCTCAGGGCGGGATGACAGCACATGAAGAGCAAAATCAGCGTGTCATCCCGCTCTGCATAACTTTCCATTTCGGCCATCGGGGCCAAATAATCAAGTTCAATCGCCACGGCAGTTTCCCGGCGGCGGCGGGCCAGTTCGCTTCTAAGGTGATCCGTCATGCGCCGGCTTGCCACTTGGCAAAGCCAGCCGCGAGGATTGTCAGGGATGCCTTCTTTGGGCCATTGCACGGCTGCTGCGATCAACGCTTCCTGCACAGCGTCTTCTGCGTCGGAGAAGTCATGGAAGCGGCGGATGATCACCCCGAGCACCTGCGGCGCGAGTTCGCGCAACAGATGCTCGGAACGGTCATCCGGGAACCTCCCGGTCACGGCAAGTCCTCGGAAACTCGACTCATGATTTGCCGCACTTCAATGGGCATGCTCAAACGTATTCCCCCGGGGCCAGGCCCTCCCGATATGCGAGCGGCGATTTCATAGGCTCGTTCCGCCGTGTCGACATCGACAATCCAGTAGCCTAAGACAAACTCCTTCGCCTCGGGAAACACGCCATCCGTGATCGGCGCAAGATCCTTTCCTGCCCGCACCACCTTAGCCTGCTGTGGAGCGCCCAGGCCTTCCGTGGCGACAAACTCTCCGGATTTGCTCAAATCGTTCCGAAGACCTGTTAAATGTGCAAAGTGGGTCTGAATATCCTTCTCCGACCAGGCCCGGTACGCATCCACGCCTTCTTTTGTGCCCGTCATCAGCAAGATGTACTTCATATGTTTTGCTCCTTTTGTTTGGCGCCAATTTTATTGCGCTTTTGTAAGAGAGTCGGAGCAGGCACCCACTTCTCGACATCGAGGGAATAGATTTTAATCTTGACATATTCTCATATGGGAATGTATATGTGAGAAATGGCAAGAGCGGAAACAATGAACAAGGAGACTCAGATGAACATGAAGACACCCCCGGTTGTATCGCCGCAGGAGTGGGAAGATGCGCGTCAGCGACTGCTGGTGAAAGAGAAGGAGTTGACCCGCGCCCGTGATGCTATGGCCGCCTCGCGCCGGCGCATGCCGTGGTTGGCTGTCGAGAAGACTTACACGTTCGAAGGACCCGCGGGGAAGGCCAGTCTGCGTGACCTCTTTGAAGGGCGCCCACAGCTGATTCTCTATCGCGCCTTCTTCGAGCTCGGCGTTTTCGGCTGGCCGGATCACGGCTGCCGCGGCTGCTCAATGTTGGCCGATCAGGTCGCCCACTTAGCCCATCTCAACGCTCGCAACACCACTCTTGCGTTCGCGTCGCGCGCTCCGCAGGCCGACATCGCGCGGCTGAAGACGCGGATGGGATGGCAGATGCCCTGGTACACCATCACCGACAGCTTTGACACCGACTTCGGCGTCGACGAGTGGCACGGCACGAACGTGTTCTTCCGTGATGGTGACGACCGCATCTTCCGGACTTACTTCATCAACAACCGTGGCGACGAGGCGATGGGTGGCACCTGGAACTATCTCGACATCACCGCACTCGGCCGTCAGGAGGAGTGGGAGGACTCGCCCGAGGGCTACCCTCAGAGCGTGCCGTACAAATGGTGGAACTGGCACGACGAATACGCCTCCGGCGCCTCGCCTGACCCCCGATGGGCCAAAGTGGTCGACAATGCTCGGGTGACGCTGAACCTGAACGACTAGTACGTGACGGCGCATGATCGGTCAGGCCGGACGCGTACGGCGCAACATCGCCGACAACTTTGTGCGAGCGGCACTTCATCGGCGCGACACTTCAGAAGACTCCACGCCCGACGCAGGCCGACCAGCAGCCCTGCGGACGCCGTACCGCAGGATGAGCACGCCGTTGTCGAAGCGGCGCTCCTCGAGCAACTCCAGGTCCAATCGCACGCCGTCAGGAAAGAACCGCTTTCCGCCGCCGACGATCACGGGGCAGACGATCATCTGGAACTCGTCGACAAGACCGGCCCTTATCGCCTGCGCGGCGAGTTCGGGGCCATCGACTGAGATGTCGCGCTCGGCCTCGGCTTTGAGCCGCCGGACCGCGTCGGGATTGAACTCCCGCTGAACGCGCGTCCGTGCGCTGCGCGGCTCGGCCAGGGTCCTTGAGTAAACGATCTTCTCGGCCGCCTGCCACTGCCGCGCCCAGTCGAGCACGAACTGCGGTTGACCGGGGATCGTGTGCGCGGTCTCCCAGTAAACCATCGTCTCGTACATCCTTCGCCCATAGAGATAGGTGCAGATCGATGACGCGAGCGCGTTAATGTACGAATGTACTTCCTCGTCTTCAGGAGCGCCCCAGCCGAAGCGGCCGTGCTCGTCCTCGGTGTAACCATCCAGTGACGTGATCATCGAGTGAATCAGCTTACCCATACATCTCCCCTTCCATGCACCCCCCTCTGAAGAGGCGACCGCACATTGTAATCCCCGCGGCCGTTGCGGCCCTAGCGGTCTGGTGCACCTGCAAAGGCCCACTTCTCGCCATCGACGCCATCGATTCGGAAAAAAATCTGCGCTCTTCGTGTCGAAATGCCGCCGTGTGGCTCGACATACATACAGAGGTGCAAAGATGACGACAGACGGGGTTGTGATGGAGTGCGCCAGTGAGCGGATGGCTGCCTTCGAGGTGCAGCAGCGATTCCTGCAACACTGGGGTCCAATCATCGATACGCTCGACTACAGCGCACGATGCAGACAGATGGGTGAGGTGGGTGGAGACTTTTACGATTTCGTCACCCTTCCCGAGAATCGTTTGGCAATGGCCATTGGGGATGCCTCCGGGAAGGGGTTTGCCGCAGCGCTGATGATCTCGAACGTTCAATCCTCTCTTCGCACAGCGGCTTTATTTGCCGGAAGCAACAGCGCAATGGCGCTCGAGGCAGTGAACCGTCAGGTGTATGGATCATCCCTATCCTCCCGCTACGCCACCCTCTTCTATGGCATTTTCGACGGGGCTACGAGAACGCTGCACTACGTCAATGCCGGGCACAATCCTCCCATGGTTATTCGACCAGATAATTCGGTCCTTTGGCTTAAGACTGGGGGTGCACCGGTCGGAATGTTTTCGGATTCTATCTACGAGGAAGGCATGGTTCAGCTTAATCCCGATGATCTGGTCGTGGCCTACACAGATGGAGTGATCGAAGCTCTAAGCTTATGCGGCAGGGAATGGGGTACTGAGGGGCTCCGAAAGGCGGCCATTGCTACCGGCGCGGGATCCGCCGACGACATGGCCGAAGCCATCATGGACTCGATGCATAAATTTTCGCTCCAACGCCAGATCGATGATGCAACGTTAGTGGTGGCGCGAGTCAATTGAAGAAGGGGCCAATCCTGACCTACCTTCATGTTGAGGTCAGCGATTTTTCTATAAGCGCTTATTATGCTCGCCCGCACCTACCATGGGGAGACGAGGATCCGGCTGTTTCCAGCTCGATCGAAGCCAAATATGGTCTGGATCCTCTGTGACCATCATGGATCGCGAGGTTCCGGCAAGGAAATTGAGGTAGTAGACGTCGTAACCGGGCCCAGCAACCACCGGGTGATATCCGTCCCGCACCAGGACTACGTCCCCGTCGTGTACCTTGAGTATGGAGCTCCGAGCATGATCGGAGCTGTAGAGATTTTGGAACGCAAAAGCGCTCGGATCTTTCATGCGGTAATAGTAAATTTCGTCCAGGTCCGCCTCGACCGGGGGATTGTGGACTTCGTGCTTGTGTGGAGGGTAGCTGGACCAATTACCTCCAGGCGTGTAGACCTCCACCACAACCAATTTATCCGCAGGAAATTCTGGCGGCATTACGTCGACAATTTGACGAGACGCATTCTCGCCGCCACGCAAATTGCTGGAGACATCTGTTGGACGAATCAGCTTGGGTTGCAACGCGGCCGTTGAAGGCACGCGGCACTCTGCGATCTCGCAAACCATCTCCGTTTTAAGGGTGACGCTGTTGGCGGACGGAAGATATAGGGTGTAAGGCAGTCCGTCGAAGACATCTCTTCTGCCTCCGATCGGCACGTTTCCCTGGCCCCAATCTGCCACGCATCGGCCACCCAGCAAGACAAGCGCCATCTCTTCTCCTCGTGTGTGGAGAGATAACGTTTCTCCTGGAGCCAGTCGTCGGACGACGAAGCTCATCCATTCCCAGCCGGCTTGTTCGCGGGAGAATCGGAGCAGTTCCGTTGACTGCGCGCGAGGCGAGGACAACGAGTGTACGACAGAAGTATCAAGCTTCATTCATTTACCCAGCCGTTTGCCAACCTTCACTTCACCATCGGGGGGTGGAGAAGCCTGTACTCTTAGAAATTCAATTTGAGAGAAACCTGCCCGATACGGGGAGCGGCCGCTTGCGTTACCTGGGCGAAGGTTCCAGATAGAATGCCGCTCGGCGTAACGAACTGGGTATGGTTGAAGACGTTGAACCATTCCGCTCGAAATTGAAGATTAAACCGCTCTGATAGTTTCGTATCCTTGACCAGTGCCGTATCAAAGTTGTTGGTCCCGGGTCCATGGAAGAACCGCCGACGGGCATCGCCCTCTGAGCCAATCGCTGAGGAGGCGAACGCGGTTGGATCAAAGTAATAGTGGCTGCTCGAATTGCGCGGGTTCATCTTGTGCAGCGCACCGACCTGGTTGGGAGTATCGACCGGAAGCACGATGGGGCCGCCAAACGCCGTGCCCAGCAGAGAATTATCATCCGTTTCCACCATCGTCACGGGGAGCCCAGTAGCGAAGCGGGTAATTCCGCTGATCGCCCATCCACCCGTAAGCTGTTTGGGGCCACCCAGCCGGTCGAAGGGAAGAATGTAGTTATAGCTGACCACAAAATTGTTGGTTGAATCGAACGCCGACAGCCCGCGGCTCAAGGACGCGTTAACAGGATTGAATTGCTCACCATACCCGGACGAATCATCAAACGATTTGCTAAACGTATAGCCGAGGAGTATCTGCAAGTTGCCAGAGGTATGCCTGTAGTTCACCTGCGCGGAGTTGTAGTTAGACCAGCCTTTGGTAATGAAATAAGAATCATTGCCAAAGGTCGTGATCGGTCCCAGCGTGGGGTCGACTACGCCGGTAAAGGGTGATCGTGTGGTCAGGATTTGGGTGCCCGCAGCCGTCGTATAGATATTGTTCTCTCCGCCCGGTCCGCAAATAGGAGATCCGGGCGCTACCTCGGAGGCCTGGCTCACGCTCAGGCATAAGCCGGGGTTACCCGGATTGGCCGAGACGGAAGAAAGCAACCGGCGGCCCACGGTGCCGACGTAGCTTAGGGTCAACACGTCAGTGGGGCTAAGCTGGCGTTGAAACGAAAGCTCATAATTCTGCGCGTACGGCAGCTGATTCTTGTTGTTGAACGCGGGCGAACTGCCTATGGTGCCGAAGGCGGTGAAGAACTCCGCCAGGGTATCGTAGGGGGGTCCGCTCGCGGGGTTTTTTGCCGAGAAGTGCTTCGGCGGCGGAGCCACTGGGAATAAGTTCTTTACGGATTGTCCGCTTGCCCGGTTGGTGAATGGAGCCGCAAATGTTGGTTCATTCTGACCGGTGTAGTTGCCAAAGGGAGCATCTCCGATCTCGTTAA
>DASRRN010000699.1:0-4530 GCA_035695685.1 Acidobacteriaceae bacterium
GCAGAATCCGTCTTTCCCATGCCGATCTCGATCGCTGCGATCTGGTTAGCAATTGAGGCCAGCTCACCATTCTCGCCCGGTGAGGTTTCTGCGTACGCGCGATCGAGCACCTCGAGTGCCCCTTCACCATCGCCGTAGTGCTCGCGCAGCTCGGCGGCGATCAGCAAGCCGGGAACATTAAAGGGCTGCAGGTTCATCATCCATTGCGCCGAGGTCTCAGCATCCTGGTAGTTGCCGAGACCGATATACGCACGTGCCAGGTATCCATGGACCGTCGCATCGTCGGGGTTGTGCAGATTCAGATCCTTGGCCTCGTCCCTGGCTCGGGCAAATTCATGCTGCTCAAGCAGCAGAGCCACGTGTGCTTTCCGTAACTGAAAATCTTGCGGGGCAAGACTGAGGCCGGTGGCGATGGCTTCCGCTGCCTGGCGATCGTAGTCTGGCGATGCGGTCTCGTGGGCCCGGCTGATGAAGGCCAAAGCAAGGTTGTTATAGGCTTCGGGCTTCTTGGGGCCGGAAGCGATCTGTTGCCTCGCAGCTGCGATTCGTTGCTCAGCGGGCGTAGCTTGCTGGGCCTGTGCGTTGCCCAGGAGCACTCCGCCGGCGATAAGAATAATTGCAGAAGTCAGCTTCATCACGTGCCTTTACTGAAGAGCGAAGGTCTCCGGGTACCCCTCAGAGTGGAGTGCCCGAAAACCTTCGGCAGGTTTTTGAGAGTTACATGACAGGGCAGGTCGTGCTGCCGCCCTGGTTTGCCGGTGGAGCGTCGGCTTGATTGCTACTTTCAAGCGTCGGCTGATCACCGCAACCCGTCTCACTGGGGTCGATGTGACGACTATCGCGGCCGCTGTAAGCGAAGTGCACATACGGGAAGGTCTCCTGTGTGGGCACATCGGGCGCAGCGACGCCATCGCCGATCAGGTTATTGGGAGCGACGTTGAACTTGGGGTTCAATACGCCCGCAACTGCGCGAGCAGAAATGTCCACCACGTCGTCGGTCAATCGGCGTCCGTTCGGGAAGCCTGCGCCGTCGCCGGCGAGCAGACCCAGCCGGCTGCGGTTAGCCTCCGGAGTAGGTTTGACACCGGTGTTAAGCCGCAACAGATCAGCGACCGGCCCTGCTGGTGTGCCTTGAGCAGCAATCGGCGGGGCGTAGGTCACGAGCGGAAGCAGATCGGTCCTCGGCGGAGGCGGAATATTGATTCCGTAGGCCGCGTTGAGGACGCGTGCCAGCGTCGGATCCAAATCGAAGCTGGCGAAGTTTGCATCGTTCACCGGCTGCGACATGCTCCAGGTGTCCTTGAAGCCGGTGCCGATGATCAATTCGTTGATCAGCGGATTGCCGACACGTTGGATCTGGGAGAAGTTGCCAAAGTTTTCCGGTGGAGTTGGCGAACGGCGGATGGTGAATTGCGCCCGGGAAGTTGTCGCCCAGGCTCCAATCGTCGCCCGTGGGTCAGTCGCGGGGTGCTCGTTTCCATCGATGGTCAGATAGTTGATCGGCACCTCGATGGCAATCGTGTTCACGTTGAAGCCCGAGACGGCATTGGGCGCAAGGTTGAGGTAGTTGTCCTTATCCTGCGCTGCCGTCAATACTCCGCCTCCCGCACTGGCGCGGAAATTGAAGGTGTCAAAGGCCGCTCCCAAATCGATAAAGAAAGGATCAGCGACCGTGCCCGCAAACACGCGGATATCTCCGCGGTCGCCTGCAACGGTATAAATGCCCTGCTTCGCCAATGCCTCGTAGTCGGGCATGGTCCGCGGGCCAACATTGGTGGGAACAGCAAACAGAGTCGAGCCGCTCACCGGAGTCAGAGGAATTCTCTGAGAACCCCGATACATGGTCACGCTGTAGGTCTGGCGCAGGCTCAGCCCCGCCGCCCCTGGTCCATCGAGCGAGGTAATCGCCGGAGGAACAATGGGAGTGCCTGGAGCCACGGGTGCAGGCGAGTTCTTTGGAGCGTTGATTCCTGCACCGGCGCCGGCAAAGCCGGTAAAGAGCTGTGGGGCCCTGATTTGCGTTTGGAATTGAATGTTGAACGTCAGGTGGGCAAGAGCGTCGTGGTTGTTATCGATCTTGATCTGGTAGAGCACGTTGGGATCGAAAGGAAAGTAATTGGGCCCGTTACTGGGTTCGAGGAAAGGATCCACATTCATGATGAATGTGACTCGATCGGGGTGGTCGTAGCTGACAAACGCGTAGAAGTCCGTGATGTCTGCTGCGTGATCGAGAGCTGTGATTGGTGCTTCGCGGTGACTTGATGCCAATACTCCGGGTGGGGTAATCAGCAACAGGCTCATCGCAAGTCCCACTAAGGACTGGCGTCTTGGCATGTGTGTCTCCCTGTATTAACTTGTCTCCGAATGGCGCAAGACTCGGTCATGCGCTTGGGGAATCGTAGGACGAACTGCACCATCGGTACTGAAGTTACGCACCCCGGATCAAACTGGATTGACCCCGTGATGATGAATCTTTGCCAACTCGTAGGTCGTTGTTCTCAGACCTTCATAAAACTCAATAAATTGTTTATGCCATGGTGTGCACAACTGGCCGTGCGCATCCCGTTACAATCGAGGAATTGTGCGCATAAGGAGAATATGAGGTCAGCAATGCACCACTTCATCACCGCAGAGGGAGATGGGGCACTCACTTCGAGCGCCTCCCCTGACGCCGGCGCCAGTGTGGCCTTCGGGCCCGGCAATCCGTTTTATGAGCCCAGCGCGTTACCATTCCAGGCGCCCCCCTTCGACAAGATCCGCGACAGTGATTACCAGCCGGCGATTGAAGCAGGCATGGCGCAACAGTTGACGGAAATACGGGCGATTGCGGAAAACCCGGACCTGCCTACCTTGGCGAACACCCTGGTCGCGTTGGAGAAAAGCGGCCGCCTGCTGGACCGCGTGATGTCGGTGTTCGACGCGGTGACCAGCGCCAACACCAACCCAGAGTTGCAAACGGTGCAGCAGATCGAAGCTCCGAAACTTGCCGCACACCATGACGCGATTTATCTCGATAGCCGGCTTTACCACCGTGTCGAGGAGATCTATAAGCAGCGCGACGCGCTCGCGTTGGATGCCGAATCACTGCGCCTGATCGAGTTCTACCATCGCGAGTTCGTACACGCCGGGGCCAACCTCTCGGACGCGGACAAAACCGTGCTCAAAAAAATCAATGAAGAGATATCGACCCTGCAGAACGGCTTCAAGATCAAACTCCTGGCCGCCAACCAGGAGCCTGCCTTTGCGACTACGGATAAAGTCAAGTTAGCGGGGTTGAGCGAAGCCCAACTCGCTTCGGCAGCAGAAGCTGCCACAGCGAGAAAACAGGAAGGCTGGGTTTTGACCCTGCAGAACACCACACAGCAGCCCTATTTAGCCGACTTAAGCGACGGCGCGACGCGCCAGGCACTCTTTGAAGCCTCATGGAACCGCGCCGAACGCGGGGGACCCAATGACACCCGCGAAATCATTCTGCGTTTGGCGCAGCTTCGCACCCGGAAAGCAAAGCTGATGGGTTACCCGAATTTTGCTGCCTGGAAGTTGGAAGATCAGATGGCCAAGGTTCCGGAAGCCGCCAAGCGCTTCATGGATGACCTGGTTCCACCGGCCACGGCAAACGCTGCCGGCGAAGCCGAAGATATTCGTCGCCTCATGGAAGCGGAAAATGGCGGCAATCAATTGCAGCCCTGGGACTGGGCTTATTATTCCAAGCTGGTGCGCAAGGCAAAGTTTGATTTCGATGAGGCGGAGGTAAAGCCCTACTTTGAAATCAACAAGGTATTGGAGAATGGGGTCTTCTACACCGCGAACCAGCTCTTTGGCCTCACATTCAAGGAACGCAAAGACATTCCCGTTTATCACCCGGACGTGCGCGTCTTCGAGGTGATCGATACAGATGGCAAACCGCTGGCCCTCTTTTACTGCGACTACTTCAAACGTGACAACAAGAATGGCGGGGCCTGGATGACCAATCTGGTCGGTCAGTCCAGGTTGGTAGGCACGCTTCCTGTGGTCTGCAACGTGGGCAATTCCCCCAAACCAGCTGCAGGCCAGCCTGCGCTCATCAGTTTTACGGATGTCACCACCATGTTTCATGAGTTTGGTCACGCGCTTCACGGTATATTTGCGGACTGCGCCTACCCCAGCCTTTCCGGCACCGCAGTGGCTCGCGACTTCGTTGAGTTCCCTTCCCAGTTCTACGAACACTGGGCCACCTATCCTGCTGTCTTCAACCGTTATGCGAAGCATTACGAGACGGACGCACCCATGCCGCCAGATCTGGCAGAGAAACTTTCCCAGGCAAAGACCTTCAACCAGGGCTACGCGCTCACCGAAGTCCTGGCCGCGGCGGAGCTTGATATGCAGTGGCACACACTGAGCGCCGGCACCCAGATCGAAAGCCCGGACGGATTTGAAAAGCAGGCGTTGAAGCGTACAAGTCTTTCCATCACCTATGTGCCGCCGCGATACCGTTCCAGTTACTTCGCCCACATTTTTGCCGGTGGTTACGCGGCAGGCTACTATGCCTAC
>DASRRN010000700.1:0-10287 GCA_035695685.1 Acidobacteriaceae bacterium
GAGCCGCGAGGTTTGGCAATGGTCCACCCTTGAGTCTGTCCTTACCGATCTCAAGCTGACTTTTCGTCGATTAGGAAAGTCGCCGGGCTTCGCCGTCACCGTTCTCCTTACGCTGGCCATCGGCATCGGCGCCAACACCGCAGTATTCAGCGTCGTAAGCAGCGTACTTCTGAAGCCGCTCCCCTATCCGGATAGCGACCAGCTTGTCTCCCTATGGCTAAACGCCCCAGGCGCAGCGGGTCTTGCCAACTTCAACAAGGGCTTGCAACTCTCCGCCTCGATGTACTTCACCTTCAGCGAGAACAATCGGACCTTTCAATCGCTGGGAACGTGGGACGCCCAGAAGGCCAACGTCACCGGACTGACGCGGCCTGAGCAAGTGAATACCATCCTCGTCACCGACGGGATTCTCGAAACGCTCGGTGTTCCCCCATTGACCGGCCGAGAGCTGACGGCGGCGGATCAGGCCCCGAACGGCCCAAAGAACGTCATGCTCAGCTATGGATACTGGCAGCGACGCTTCGGTGGCGACCGTTCCGTCATCGGCCGCACCATCGTCATCGATTCCCTGGCGCGCACGATTGTTGGTGTCATGCCGCGGGGCTTCAGCGTCGTCGACCACGACTTCGATGTCCTGGTGCCCTTCGCGCTCGAACGCAACAAGCAAACATTGGCTGGTTTCGGACTGCAGGGAATCGGGCGCCTCAAACCCGGAGTGACGATCCCGCAGGCGAACGCCGACATCGCGCGCTTAATCCCCGTCTGGATGGACTCATTTTCGAATGGCCCGGGAAGCGATTCGCACTGGTACACCAAATGGAGGATCACGCCGGCTTTTCATTCCCTGAAACAGGAGGTCATTGGGAATGTGGGCAGTGTTCTTTGGGTCGTTATGGGCACGATTGGAATCGTACTGTTGATCGCCTGCGTCAATGTAGCCAATCTGCTGCTGGTTCGCGCCGAGGCGCGCCAGCTCGAGCTCTCCATCCGCGCGGCGCTGGGTGCTGGGCGCGGCCGGATCGCGCGTGAACTGCTTTTTGAAAGCGCACTGCTCGGGCTCCTCGGCGGGGCATTGGGAATCGGTGTCGCTGCTGCAGCCCTGCGCTTCCTTGTTTTAATCGGTCCCGCGAATCTGCCGCGCCTTAACGAAATCTCTCTCGATGCGCGTTCGCTTCTCTTTACATTTGTTCTCTCCCTCTTGTCGGGTCTGTTCTTCGGCTCGATTCCTGCCTGGAAGTACTCTATGAGTCGTGCCACTGCGAGTCTTGGCGCAACACGCACCGTCAGCGCGAGCCGCGAGCGGCACCGGTCCCGCAACATTCTGGTTGTCGCCCAGGTTGCCATGGCTCTCGTGCTTCTGGTCTGCGCCATGTTGATGATCCGCACCTTCCAGCAGCTCCGCATGGTCAATCCGGGATTTACGGATGCGTCCAGTTTGCAGACCCTGCACATCGCGATTCCGGACTCTTCCATTGCCGATCCGCGCATGGTCACCCGCGTTGAAAACAACATCGCTGACAAGCTCGCCTCCATTCCCGGCGTGACCTCCGTCGGTTTTGCCGGAGTGGTGCCGATGGAGGGAGTCGAGCACGCCTGGAATCTCATTTATGTCGAAGGAAAAACCTATGAAGGCGATCCGCCGATCCGGTTCTACAACTACATCTCTCCGGGCTACTTTCAGGCTCTTGGCACACGCCTGATTGCGGGACGTGATTTCACCTGGAATGAGATCTACGACCTGCAACCAAAGATCATCGTTTCGGAAAACCTTGCCCGGGAAGCGTGGGGCAGTGCCGGCGCCGCCATTGGCAAACGAATGCGGGAGGCGCCGGGCATGCCCTGGTTCCAGGTGATCGGTGTGGCGCAGGACGTTCGCTACAACGGGGTCGACGAAAGGGCGCCTGCCATCGTCTATTGGCCCATGATGATCCCCAGTCCCTATCTCGGAATGTACACACCTCGCTCGATGACGTTTGCGGTGCGCAGCAGCCGGGCCGGTACTCAAGGTTTCCTCAAGGAGATCGAGGAAGCCGTCTGGAGCGTCAACCGTGACCTGCCCGTGGCAGCGCCGCGCACTATGCAGGAGATCTACTCGAAGTCGCTGGCGCGCACCTCCTTCGCACTCGTGATGTTGGGAATTGCCGCTGCGATGGCTCTTACCCTCGGCATCATCGGCATCTACGGGGTGATTTCCTACTCGGTATCGCAGCGCACGCGCGAGATCGGCATTCGCATGGCGCTCGGCGCCCAGAAGCGCGAATTGCGGTTGATGTTCGTGCGCTCGGTTTTGGCTCTAACCGGGATTGGCATCGTCATCGGTCTCGGGGCTGCAGCGGCGGTCGCACGGCTGATGAGGACGCTGCTGTTTGGTGTCAGCCCTCTCGATCCCTTGAGCTTCGCCGCCGTGCCTCTCATTCTGGCCGTAGCGGCGGCCCTCGCGAGCTTTCTGCCCGCTTGTCGCGTTGCCGCCATCAATCCGGTCGACGCGCTAAAAGCGGAATGATTGTCGCTGGCCGTAAAGGCGGGACAAGTCCCCATAAAATAGGCTTGGAAGTCAGTTGACGCGTACAGGCCAAAGCGCTCAACCAGCTCGACCTTCGATCGCAAACGCACAGCGGCTGTATTAGTCCCTTCTCTCGAGTTGGTCCCGGATCGTCGCCAACCCGGACATTACACCGGTTTTGGGGTAACTTCCGGATAGCCGGTTATCCCCCGGAACCGCTCGTAGGCCTCGGATCACGTTCGAGACGCCGACGTATCGATACGGATGCTCAACACGGATGCTCAACGTTCCTCGACACAGAGCGTCCGATCTCACTTCGTTTTCGGTCTTTGCAAGTGAACGATCGACGTGATGAACTCGACGCCGGTGCACTCTCCCTTGTCGTTCAGATCGAATTTCAGCGTGGTCGGTGCATCTTGCAAAAAGAACTGGTCTTGGGCCTCCGGGAATACTTGTTGTCTTTCGGTCCCCAGGGGAATCTCGGCCATCAGGCGATCATATTCTCGAGTGATTTTGATGAAATCGTATGTTCCGACGAACTTCTCAAGGACCTCTGGTTGCAGCGAAACTAATGTGTGTTGAACAGAGTGGAAGTCGGGCCAGTTATAGACAGAAGCGGCACTGCGAGCGACCTCGTTCACAAGGTCGCCACCTCCGCCGCCGTTGGTTAGAATCACGATTCCGTCGCCGTTTAGATACCCGATGGATTCATTCTGAAAGACGCCGGAGCCTCCGTGCTCGAAAAACGTGTTTGAGGCAGTTCCACCAACTCTCACACCGAGCCCCCAACGAACACTTGGTGAAGGCCCCATGCCTGCGGTCATCATCTCCCTGGCCATCTTCTGATTGAGAAGACGATGGGATGTGCCAGCATAGTCACGTTGCAACTCGATGATGAACTTCGCGTAGTCAGTTGGCGTTGTCCATAAACCACCCGCAGATGTCTGAGTCTTCACGAAGTGAGCCGGGGCGATCCCGTGAACGCCGTCAGCCCAGTATCCTGTGGCTGCACGAGCAACTCTCGCAGGTGAAAGCGGCGCCTCGAACGTGCTACTATCCATGTGCAATGGAGACAACACAGCCTGCTGCATATACTGCGCGAACGGCTTTCCGCTGACGTCTTCGATTAGAAGCTGCAAGACAGCATATCCACCATTGGAGTACGCGTATTTTGTTCCGGGTTGCGCTTCGACACGCACGGGAACAGTGGTTGCAGGCTTCTGACCATCGAGAACCTGCAGGATGTTTGGTAGCCCCGCGTCCGGATCGGCCACCTGACCTTCGTGGGTTCCAATACCAGAGGTATGGGTCAGGAGTTGACGGATCGTAACCGGATGACCCGCGGTGAATTTGTTCTCCGGTATCTTCCAGCGCTTGAGATAGTTGTTGACTGGCGCGTCGAGATTGATCTTGCGAATTTGAACCAGTCGGAGCACTCCAACGGCGGTCAGCGGCTTGGTCATGGATGCAGCGTTGAACAGCGTTGAGGTGGACACAGGAGCACCGTCCAGACTAGTCGCTCCATATCCTTTCGCCCACTCGACCGCGCCGCGGTGAATTACGGCGATGCTGACTCCGGAAACGTGCAAAGCGTTCATGCGGTCCTCGAGCCGCATCCTCTGACCGAGCTTGCCTCGAATTTCATTCTGAAATTGAAGATTCGACTCGACCCCAGACTCATGTGTCGCAACTGTCTGTTCCGCCGCCATCCACCTTGTGCCAAATACCAGAAACAACCAGCACAGGTTGAGCCCCATACTCTTGTTGAAACGACAAAACGCCTTCATCTGCTCTCCTCAATCTAGAATGCTTGCTTCCTTCCAGTCCTGATAGGAGCCGGCTTGCGTTCGCTGCAGACGTCCGGGGAGTACATTCTTATTTCGAATGTTCTTGGAGGCTGAGTTAGCGGCACAGATTGCTGCTTGCAGGAGTGGAAGAATCCGACCGTGACAATCGACGCGATGATTCCCGCTTGAATGAGCCGAGCCGCGCTCAGCATGATCGCTGGCGCGGCCTGAAACTGGCGTGGCGAAGATTCCGCCACGGGAGTAGGTGGCCATGTGCTGCCTAAGCAGAGAGAACGTTGCGTCAGCCCACAGCAGCCAAGGCCCATCCTCGGCGATCGTCTCGTCAAATATCCAGAGCATTTTGTCCCCAAACCGCTCTCGAAATGCGACAGGGTGAAGGCGAAGCAGAATCTCATAGACTCGTCGCTGTATCATGCTCCACCGCCTTCACGGACCAATCGGCGTTCGGCTAGGCGGTCACTCGACCGCGATGCTTCCACAGCAGTAGCTCACTTGTAGTTGCCCAATCAACCGAAGATGTTGAATACGATCAGCAGCGTTCCAATCACGACGAGCAACAAGACATTTTACTATGTAGCATACTATACTAGCGGCAACTGGGATCTCGAAGTTACGCTGTTTTCTAAGACTTCCAAGGAGCTATTCATGAAGCTGCGATTAGATCTTAATCGGAAGACGCTATGGGTGTATGTGTTCGCAATCCTCTTTGCAGGCTGCCACCACGCACAGGACATCACCGGCAACTGGCAGGGAACACTCATCGTTCCACATGGCAGACCGCTTCGCATCGTCCTCCAATTCACACGCGATGACAGCGGCACCCGGAAGGCGACGTGTTCAATTCCAACGCAGCCGAGGTCCTCCGCGTCATGAACGACTTCCTCGACAAGCTGCCCCAACCCTGACGGCACAGTGGCCGGTTCGGGATAAGGTTCACGCCGCTGTAATAAGGGCTTCCAGTTACAGCGTCAAAGAAGAGATTTCCCGAAAGGTTCACCAGGAGACGGCTCCCGCCACGTTATGAAATTGTCGCGTTTGCACGAGAATAGAGGGCCTGGTAATCGGAGCGGTGCGGGTATAAGAAGCTGTCGAAAAGCAAATATCAGCTAACGCACACAGGGCCTCGTCGAGCGGAGTGAAACGCGATTTTGTGGGTTCTGGCTGTGTGGTCGCCTACTCGGAAGTAAGTCGTTTCGGATGAGCCGCTGAGTCCTGAGGAGTCTTCAGTTCTGTCGCCCGTATGGTCGACGGATCTCATTCCCGTTGACGGGTGTTGCTCCAAACGACCTGACACACTCCGACAATCACCATGATCGCGCCGTAGAACACCCAATGTTGATCGCCTTGCATGAAGCTGCGACTAAGAGAGCCCCAAGCAAGATTCAGCCCCTGCAGAATCCAGATCCCTCCCATCAGAACCATCAAGACACCGATGAGGCTACTGATCACTCGCATCACCGCGTTGAATGGACGACTCATCGCGCACCTCAGACAAAAATGTCTGTGTCCACCTGCTGCGGGAGCACATCGAAAAGCTCTGAATAGTAGGCTCCTGAGCATGTTACTGCGTCTAGCATACATCTCGGTTGTGTCGTGGCCAACCCGGACATAACCCCATTTTCGAGTTCCGTCCGGAGAGCGGGTTACTCGACGGGAAACGAAAATTGATCTCGAGATTCAACTCCTCAGGTTGGTTCAACTCGCTCTTGCTGGGCTGAGATCGTGACGCAGCGATCAGAAGAGGTAAGGCACCAGGGCAGCGGTCTGATGAGCATAGGTGGCATATGTCTCGCCGAACTGGGAACGCATCCACTGTTCCTCGATGCGGAGCTTGATCCAGAACGCGAGGAAGAAGAGAACGAAAACGATGAACCCACGCACTTGGGAGAGGGCAATCGCGGTGCCAAGCAACCCTGTCAGAACGCCGGTGTAGATAGGGTGACGGACCACGGCGTAGGGACCGGTGGTGATCAACTCGTGGCCCTGCTTAATAGTGACGGAGCGGCTCCAGTTGCTGCCGAGATGCTCGCGCGCCCAGATGGCGAACAGAAGGCCGGTGATAGTGACGGCAACTCCCAGCCAGAAGGGCCAAAAGCCAGCCGGCCAGAGCTGCAGGTAAAGCCAGGGCAGCGGGATGTGAGTTGTCGAGAGGAGTACGATCGCGATCACAAAAATGAAGACGCGCAGGATGCGTGAGGCAGCTGGCTCGAGGCGCTGGGTAGTTTTGGTATTGACGGCTTTGATCTGCCAGTAAAGAAAGAAGAAAATCCAGACCACGGGAAAGAAAGATTCATAGAACCAGAGCATTCAGGACCTCCCGGGTGCCGAAGCTGTTTATGCAGGGGAGAAAAGGGAAGGTCCAGGGCTCGCGACATTTCGCCGCCCCTATGCCGATCAACCGTGCATCCCGTCACTTGACTCCCGGTTTGCCGCCAACTCGGAAGTAGCCCCAGCTATCAGCTTCGTCCGAGTAAAGAGCTTCGTAACAGTCTATATATCTCTCCCCACCCAGATGTCCGTTTCTGAACGCCGCTGGGCGAATCCGGACACGAAGAGGAGCCGCTTCTCCCGCAAACTCAACGGTTTCCCTACCAACCGGGTTGGAATCGCGCATGCTCTAATCTCAACTTGGTAGTCTGTCGCATTGAAATCGTGAGTAGCGCAGCTGAGATAAATTGCGCCACGTCTCGATTTTGAGCCGTGGGTTCGTCAATGCGCGCCCCTGACGCTCTCTCCGCAACAGCAACCCGGGAAGGAACATTATGGCTCGCCTCACCAGTGATGTTCGTTTTGCCCTCCGCCAGGTCCTGCGCTCGCCTGGCTTCGCCATCACTGCGGTCGTAACCCTCGCCCTGGCCATTGGCGCGAACACTGCCATCTTCACTCTGCTCAACCAGGCGCTGCTACGCGCCCTCCCGGTGAAGGATCCAGGCCAACTTGTTGTCCTCAGTTACTCGGGTAGCAGAGAGGGGCATAAAGAATCTCAGGGTGGAGACAGCCCGGGTCACGACCATTATTTTTCTTATCCCATGTACCGTGACTTGCGCGACAACAACCAGGTCTTCAGCGGGCTCGCCGCCGCCGCGCTTGCGAATGCCGGCGTCTCCTGGAACAACCATGCCGAACAGCTGCCGCTCGAGCAGGTCAGCGGCAATTATTTTCAAACTCTTGGGGTACAACCGGCCGCCGGCCGCCTGCTTTTGCCCAGTGACGAGACCGCGGAAAAAGCTAATTCCGTCGCGGTCCTCTCCTTTGACTACTGGAACAGCCATCTCGCGCAGGCGCCCGTCGTTGGCAAGACCATGCTCATCAACGGCTCCCCCTTCAGCATTGTTGGCGTCGCCGCCCCCGGCTTCCACAGCATGGTCTGGGGACGCCGTCCCGATCTTTATGTCCCCATCACCATGCAGACGGTAATTGAGCCGGAGTGGAGCTTTCTCAGCGACCACAGTGCGTACTGGCTCAACCTCGTTGGTCGTCTGCATCCCGGCGAAACTGCGCCACAGGCGATGGCCGTTGTAAATCCGCTCTGGGTCTCGCTCCGCACTCGCGAATTCCCTCTGCTCCACAACCAAACGCCTAAGTCCCGGCAAGAGTTTATTTCCCGAACCCATTTGAATCTGGATTCAGGCGCGAAGGGCTTCTCTCCCTTCCGCGACGATCTTCGTACTCCGCTCCTCATCATGATGGGTATGGTGGTGCTTGTCATGGCGATGGCTGTGGTCAACGTCGCCAGCTTGTTGCTGGTGCGGGCCGCTAGCCGGGTACGCGAATTCTCCATGCGCTTTGCTTTGGGCGCCACCAACTGGCAGGTCTTTCGCCAGCTTCTCGCCGAAGGCCTACTGCTCGGGCTGTCGAGTGCCGCCCTTGGTCTCATCATCGCGCCCCGCGCCCTTGCCGTGCTCATTACCTGGATGGCCGGTCGGAATCAAGACTCGGCCTTTTCTGCCACCCTCGATTGGCGCGTACTGGTCTTTACCGTTGCCGCAGCGGTCATCGCCAGCCTGCTTTTCAGCCTGGCGCCTGCCTTGCAATACTGGAATCCGCGTCTCGCCGAGTCTCTCAAACAGCAGACCGGAACCGGCTCCGGCGGAGCCCTGCAGTTCCGTCGCACCTGCGTGGCGCTGCAGATCGGCTTCAGCCTGTTGCTCATTGTCGGCGCCGGCCTCTTCGTGCGCACCATCCAGAATCTGCGCAACGTCAATCCCGGCTTTGCCACCGATCACCTGCTCACCTTCGGTCTTACTCCGGAGTACGCCGGCTACCCTCCTGACCAGATCGCACCGCTGGAACAGCGTGCACTCGAATCGCTTGCCGCCTTACCCGGAGTACGGAGCGTGGGAGCCACCAACGATGCCGACCTCGCCGGCAACGGCATCACCGGTGATGTCAAGGCTTCTGAGTCGAACGTTCCAGCCGACGAAGACTACAACGTTGAGCTTCCATGGGTCAGCGATCACTACCTGCAGACACTGGGCATCCCCCTCGTCGCCGGCCGCTACTTCTCCCCTGCCGACAGCCCGACCGCGGCCAAAGTCATGATCGTCAACGAAACCTTCGCCCGGCACTACTATGGGTCGGCGCAGAACGCCCTCGGCCACCATGTGACCCACGCGCGCCGGCCGGAAACCGACTCCATGATTGTCGGTGTGGTGCGCGACGCCCAACACGCATCCGTTCGCGAACCTATCTTGCCCACTGCCTATCGCCCCTTCGTGCAGGCTGAAAAATCGACCGGTCTTACCTATTACGTCCGTACCTGGCAACCGCCGGATAGCGCTGCAGCCGGCATCCGCGCCACCATCGCCAACCTCGACCCCAAGCTCATCGTGAATGACCTCACCACCTTGAGTACCCAGATTGACGACACGATCTCCAGTGAACGCACCATCGCCTTGCTCGCCTCGGCGTTCGGCCTATTGGCCACCCTGCTTGCGGGCCTTGGATTGTATGGAATCCTCGCCTACTCCACTGCCCAGCGCACCCACGAAATCGGTATACGCATGGCCCTCGGAGCTCAGCGATGGACAGTGGTCCGGCTTATCCTGCGAGAAATCCTTGTCCTTACCAGCGTCGCCATCGCGGTTACCATTCCCATCTCCATCGTTGCTACGCGAGCGCTCCGCAGCCAGCTCTTCAATGTCTCTTCCACTGATGTCAACATCTACGCCATCGCCATCACCATCGTCGTGTTCGTCGCCGCCCTTGCCGCGTTGATTCCGGCGCGCAGAGCAGCCTCGGTCGATCCAATGCGGGCCTTGCGAACCGAGTAGAACCGAGACTTGTCCAGCACGCAGTGCTGGCTCTACGTTCCCAGCAAGACCAGTCCCGCAGGAGTCTGTGTCATAGCAAAGGCCGGAGGAAATCGGACGGGTGCCCCATGTTCGCCTCACCTGCCCCGGCGTGCCGTGGGGCGTACATGGGCCGAAAAAGATGGGCGACCCGGATTTCCTGCCACGGAGCGCCACCAACACCCGCGTGTGCGGTCCCGGCCGGCCGGGACCGCATGAAGTTCGCCAACGCCATCAAGTTCGACAGGAAATCCGGGGGAAGCCCTACGATCACTTTTACCATTCGACCCGAAAATCCCATATGAAGAACTATAGCCGGCTATGACACACACTCCGCAGGGACGATCGAGAATTACGCAGGACGTCAGTCCGGGTATACCTGCAACGCACGCCAATTCCGATAGGCAATTACCAACACCACCCAATTCTCTTCGAGACCAACCAGCTTCCATCCAGACGGCTAACTCGGACTGGTCCAAAATAGGGTAATAATATACTTGACTGACTGTAACATTCTCTGTACATTTGATTCATGCAAGACCCTAAGACATTACAGCAAGCAATCCAGTTCTTCAGCGACTACGACAACTGCCGCCAGTTCATGATCGCGGTCCGCTGGGAGGATGGGATCGTCCGGTGTCCTCATTGCGACTCCGAGAAGGTAACCTATCTGGAGAGCGCCAAG
>DASRRN010000701.1:0-6118 GCA_035695685.1 Acidobacteriaceae bacterium
AGGGCAAGCGCCTCGCCCAGCGCGCGATGAACCGTTGCCGAATTTGGATCGATCTGCTCAATCGCGATCAGACGTTCGACTCCATCCTTGACGTTGCCGGTTTTTACCAGCGATTCCGCGTAGGCGACTCTCACTTGGGGCGCCGCACCAGGATCCGCCGCAAATGGTTGCAGAGTGCTGCGGGCTCCCGCATAATCGCCTACCATGAACTGACTGATTCCCAAAGCTAAGCCCATATCTTTGTTTTCAGGATGGCTCCGCAGATATCGCTTGAGCGGCGGAATTGCCTGTAGAAACTGCCCCGCTGCGAAAGCGGCGCGCCCCCAGTTTTCATCCAACCCCTCTAGTGCCGGATTCCATTCCGTGGCCCGCTGGAAATAGATAAGTGCCGTTCCGTAGTTCTTCTCGCTGCCCGCGATTGCTCCGAGATTGTTATAACTATCGGCTATGGGCGGCCCGACCTCTTTCTCGAAAGCATCGGCTTGCCGCACTGCCTTCATATTAATTTGCCTTGCCGCTTCTGATGTTTCCGCTGCGGGAATACCGCTGCCGGAATCCGCTGCCGAGCTTTTTTCAAGATTGAGATAGTCCGCCAGCCTGTCTCGGTCGCGTGACAAACTCGCCTCGGTCAGAGCTTGCGAAGTCTGGAGTTCCTTCTTACCGTCGTCCACATCTCCTGACTGGATCAGAAGTCGTCCCAGCAGGTAATGTGCTCTTTGCACGTCATAGCGATTATTCGAGACATCGGTTGTGAGTCGAATCGAGGAACGCAATGCCGCCTCCGCCTCCTTCGGCTGTTTCATGTCCACATAGAGTTGGCCAAGATACAGGAACGCCTCCTGGTTATTCTCATCAAGTTCCACAGCGCGCCTTAGGTGACCTTCCGCTTCACCATATTTCTGCTCGCTGAGCTCAAGACGCCCCAGCGCGGCGTACGCGAGAGCACTCCTCGGGGAGATCGCGATCTCCTTCTTCAACTCCGTTTCGATATCCGCTGACTTCCTATCAGCGGTGGTGGCATAGTAGGCTGCCGCCAGCAAGTAATGCGCCCCTGGCAGCCTGTCATTCTTTGCAATGGCTTTCTGGAACTCCACGATGGCCTGGGCCTGGAAATCCGAATTTAGATAGGCCTGACCGAAATACATATGAATCAACGAGGTGTCCCCGAATGAAGAAACCATTTCGGAAAATAGACGGGTGGCGCACGGTTGATCTTCCAGGTTCAAGCAAGCGACAGCTAGCGCATATCCATTAACAAAAGTCGGATCAAGAGCCACAGCCTGCTCTAATTCCCTGCGAGCGTCTCGGCTCAAATTCTCTTTCAAAAAGGTGCGGCCGAGAACCAGACGCGCGCGTGCATTCCGAGGATCTTCGCGGATCGCCTGCTCAGCCAGCGTCTTTGCCCGCGAAAGATCCCCATTTTGCAATGCAGCCTGCGCGTACTCTACCTGGAGCTGAGTTGAATGCGGAGCGAATGTCAGCGCCTCGTCGAAGCTGGCTGCGGCCCTTTCATATTGACCTGCCAAGGCGCGGCTGATCGCGAGCTCGCCGAGCGCGTCTGTAAGAAATATTCGATACTCATATGCGGCTCGATCCGGATCATGCGCGGTCTGATACCTCTCTGCTGCTTCATAGTGCTGCTGAAGCATCGACTTATGGGATCCTGCACGTTCCATTTGTGCCGGGGCGACAACATTGGAACTGAGTGCAAGGAGCACGCCCGAGATGACAGCTTTACCGCGGATCGACATGGGAGACTTTGGACTCTTTACCTATTGTCATCCTGGGTAGGCTCGATGCACAGGTCCTGCACCTCTTATTTCCAGTACGGCCTGACACTTCCGGCCAAAAAGGAAGGAAGGTGCCCGAACTGGCGCACCTTCCCGGTTGGGAGACAATCAGAAGGTATATTTGGCGTTCACTTCCCAAATCCGCGAGTACGGCGCTCCCGTCTTCGTGTCCATGAACCCAAAGTTTGAAACCGTACCGCCGGAACCGTTATTAAGCGTGATGTTCTTGCTCGGGTAATCGACCAGATATCGCAGGGTAATCTGGTTTTGAGCGCTGAACTCAGGCAAAGGATGATTCAGCCAGTTGAATGCCGAGACGCGCAACTGGAAGCTCTGCTCTCCTTTGACATGGAATGATTTATACACCGCCAGATCGTTATCGAAATAAGAACCCATGCTCATGTATGGGTAGTTCTGCCCTCCCTGGGTCCCGACTGCGGGTGGCGCAAAACACTTCAGTTGAACGCGCTGGTATTTCGCCAGGCCCGAGTTAGGATTGCAGGTCAACGTCGGCAAGATGGCAATGGGAGCGTCCGTTCCGAAATAGGTCGGCGCTCCGATGCCGCTGCCGATGCCTACAGTGCTCGCATTGGCTGGCAGATTCTGATAGCTTTCCGTCAAGCCGAAGTTCGGAACACCATTGCCCAGCAGCGCCAGCAGGCTGCCTCCCGCTTGCCAGGTTGAGATGCCCGAGATGGTCCAGCCCCCAATAGCTCCATTGACCAGAGAGTTGAAGCGATGAATATTCCCAGTTTGATAGGTATAGGAAGCGTTGAAGACATAGGGACGATCGATTGCCTCCGGCCCATAGTTATAACGGAGCACAAACGGATTAGATTGCAGGTTTGTCCCCAGCGTCTTCGACCAGGTGAAATTGAAGTTGTAGGTCAGGCTTCCGGTTGATTTGAGGTACGCGGCTTGCAGGCCGTTGTAGTTGGTATATGCCGAGCTTTCGTTTTGGTAGACGCTGTTCGTTCCATAGGCGTAGCCGAAAGGCCTGTAGTCGGCGACAGAGTTACCCGTTGGAGCGCCGGTACTGGGGTTCACGCCTATGTTTTCCGGATTGGGGGAGATTACACCGGTCTTTGGATCCGGACGGAAGAACGCCCCGATTGGCGTCTTGTTCTGGTCCGCGAGAGCAGAAAAGCTACTGCCTTCGATCGTTTCGCCATTGTTCAGAATCTGGCTACTGCTGCTACCCACATACGCCACGTCCAACAGCGTATTCCCTTTCAGCCGCTGGTCAATGGTGAAATTGTAACTGTAAGTAACCGGAACTCCGTAGTCGGTTGCGTCGAGGCCGTTCTGCGACCCGCTCATACACTGCGATGTACAAGTGGGGGCCGCCAGACTGCCGATCTGCGAGAGCAAAACATTCTTTTGACCAGGCAGCGAATAGGCTTGAATTGCTTGCGCGGTCGTCAGGGAGGCAGCATAGTCATTGTATTGACCCGTGAACCGGTATACTCCCCACCCTCCACGGACTACGGTGTTGCCGGTCCCGAAGACGTCATAGGACATCCCGAAGCGTGGATCGACAAAAGCAAGCCGGTTCGGCTGTCCGCTCAACGGAACACCCGGATCGATCCCGTGCCAATAGTAGCCGGGGGCAATCTTGCCGGAGTTGTAGTCCGAAAGGACACGAGCGGGGAAAAATGCCGCCATGCCCAAGCCCTGGCGGTCGTACCAATGACCAACATGCTCGACCCGGGCGCCGATCTCTACATTCAGGCGGCGATTGACTCTCCACGAGTCGTCCGCATAGAACGCGAGCACTTGATAAGCCATGTCGCTAATTGGAGCGGCATTATTTTCTTGATAACCGGTGACACTGCCCATGATGAAGTTCGCCACCGGATTGTTGGGAGAGCCGGTCAGCCGTCCGGTCGCGACGTTCGTACTTTGGCCGAAACCAGTGACGTCGCCATTTATGTAAGTGCCATCATTGCTCTGGAGATTACCGGTGTTCTGGGTAAATGCGCCTAGCTTCACCGTGTGCGCACCCCACACCTTGGTGAAGTTATCAGTGAAGGCGGGTACTTCTTTTCGAACCTGGTAAACCCCTTTGGGGTTCTCGAAGATATCGTTCTGAGAGAAATCTGGAAACGTGTTCGTGCCGGCACTGCTATAGGACGGTATCAGGCTCGATCCAGCGTCGAAGACCGTCCCGTACGAGGCCGGATAACCAAGTGTGCTCTTATATGCGCCGCTGATATTCGGCACCTGGAAAGGAAAATTGCCGAAACCCCAGCTCGCAATGAACTCGTTGGTAGTAGTGGGATCAAAGACGTGGACAAAGTGGCCGGCGAGCGCCTTGGTCTCAACTATCCCAAAAATTCCTCCTCCGGGAAAGGGTATGGAGTTACTCGGCGTCCAGTAGATATGGGCGCCATTTCCGTTCGCTAGCTCCGCACTGGAGGCCTGCTGCCAGGAGACGTAGAACTTGTCTCTATCGCTCAGGTTATAGTCCAGGCGAAGCCGGTAAACCCATCCATCGTTGACGTTGGTGATCGGCTGATAGTAGTTGTAGCCCCCTGGAGTGGTCTGTGAATTCGCATTCGCCTTGGGCCAGAAGCTGGACATCGCCGTGGCACCCGCATTGAGAAATTGAGCAGGGATATGGCCGTTTGTGACCGTAGCCCCATTCGGCAGGACTGTGCCCGTAAGGTCGTTGCACCATTGACCTTGCACCTTGGACGAGAAGCCGGTGGGACAGACGGCAGCGTTGTCCGGATTATCGAGAGTGAAGTCTCCAGCCATCATCTCCGGGGTGGGGATGAACGACTGCAGCACATTGGCGTTACCCGTATTCTGCAGGAATCGTTCATAACCGCCCCAGATGAAGACCTTCCCGCGCGTTCCGGGGATCGGGCCGCCGCCATTGCCGCCCGGATAGTAGTAATGCGCATCTCCTTTTGCGATCCCTTGGTGGTTATCCTTCCAATCGTTGGCGTTCAGGGCATCATTGCGGGCATCGAAATACGCCGTGCCGTGGTAATTTGCTGTGCCCGATTTGCTGATGGCGCTTACCACTACAGGGCCATATTGCGCATCGGCTCCGAAATTGGAGGTCTGTACGCTGACCTCTTGCGTCATCTCCGGGCTGATGATCGATATCGAGCTCGCCATGTCTCCCGGATCGATGACATTGACGCCGTCGGAGAGCAGGGCCGTTCCGCCTCGATTCGGTACGCCGTTCAGATTGATGCCGTTACCAATCGAGCTTTCGTTCGCCGAAACATTGAGATCGCTGAAGGTCGGATTATTTTGCGTCAGTCCGCCCGATGTCGTCGTCGCGCCTGGCAACACCTTTAGCAGCTCCGTTGTATCGCGGCCTTGCAGGGCAAGATTTTCAATCTGCTTCGCGTCCAGCAAAGCCGCCCGTTCCCCATTGTCCTCGGGAATAATCTGCGGAGCGGCTTGCACCTCGACCGTCTGTGTCTCGCTGCCGACCGGAAGGGAAAAGGCAGGAACGGCGAGCGAATCACCGGCGTGCAAGACAAAGCCGGTCAGCTCCTTGGGCTGAAAGCCTTTCGCCTGAACCTTCAACGTGTACGAAGAAGGTAGCAGCGCCGTAAAGGAATAGAGCCCGGCACTGTTGGTCTGAGCTATGCGCGTATCATGCGTGGACTCGTTAGTGAGCGTGACTTGTGCACCGGGAATCACGCCTCCGGAGGGATCCTGTACAACTCCCGACATCGAAGCCGTGGTCTGCGCGTGCAGTGCCGGCAGGCAGAACAGCAACAGCGTTGCTGCGAGCAATGAAGCGGCCCTTATTGTCGCGAACCTCTGAAAAGTGAACCCAGTTTCCCCGCGGCGATGGCAACAATGACTGGATATATGGTCTCCAGTCTGGATACGGACCCGTATCCACCTCCCGATCTCTATCACTCCTGCCTGCATACTGTCTCCTCCAAAGGTTTTCACTTTTCTTTGTCCTGTGCTGTCTCTCTGCTTGCTGTACTTCTCGTCCTTGGCAATACGGCTGCTCCCTGAACTGTCCTGGACCGTCCGGATGAGGTTCATACTGTCTCGTCCAATGCGGCTCGCATCTGGCCGGCCGAGATCACCTGGTTGAGCAACCCTGCTCGCATTTGTTTTGAGCAACGAATCAAATATCATTCCATTCGCAATAGACGACTGGAATTCAGGCCATGTCCAGCGTGGCGACCTTTTACGCGCGGCCGATAATAATTGTCAAGTTTGAAAACAAGAAATATTTATCCGCTCAAAATATAGCGAGAATATCGATTAAGTAATCCAAATGTCGCTGAAATGTCTGCCGGCTGAGATGCAGACCTGACGAGCCGCATATTCTTCAATCTGGC
>DASRRN010000702.1:0-3249 GCA_035695685.1 Acidobacteriaceae bacterium
CGTGAGTCCTGGGTTAACCGAAAAGGCTGGACTAGTCCCGCCAGGGACGGCTGAAACCCCGGTACCTTGGTTCAGCCGTCCCTCACGGGACTGGTCGAATTGCTTATATCTACCCAGGACTGTCGTCCTGGGCTAAGTTCAACCGTCCCTTCGGGACTAGAGCAGAGTTCTCACACACCCTCTAAAGCCCAATTCTCTTTCAACCCTTTATGGCCCGACTAAAGTCGTGCCCTGATACAAAACCAAACTCAGTTGAAATACCTATCCTTCGTTCCTGAAATGAAGAAACTCCAGTGTGTAGCTTTTTCCCCAGGGAAAAAGCCACACCACACACCACGCCGCTAGATTCAGGCCGAACCCTTAGGCGGCCAGGTAATCTGCCCTGTGTGCTTGTAGGCGAGATTGGCGATGTGGCCGGCACGCGCGGCCGAGATTCCGGTTTCGACTGGCGCGTTGGGTTCTTTGCGCGACTTGACGCACTCGAAGAAATTCTGCACGTGGTCGATGGTTCCGTCGCGGAAGCTGTCTTCGCTGAGAATCGGGTTTTGGCCCGCCTGCAGGCCTTCGCGATAAACTCCGAAGCCGCTGCGATCGAGTTTAATCGTGGCCTCCGTGCCGCGGAATTCAAGGCCACCGTCGTCGATGGAAGAGCTCATCATGCCCTCGTACACTACGTCGAACCCAGGGTAACGGAACGCGGCCTGCAGCGTGTCGGGGCAGTCCCACTCTTCAAATATGTATTTGTCCCCCAGCATCTGTGCCTGGTGAGGCGTGTCGCTCTTCATGGCCCAGTGCGCCACATCAATCCAGTGAGTGAACAAATCGGTCATGCCGCCACCGCCGAAGTTCCAGAACCAACGCCAGCGATAGTACTTTTCTTCGCTGAAGGGCTGGTCCGGAGCCCCTCCCAGCCACATCTTCCAATCCAGCGCCTGGACATCGATCGGTTTGGGCTTCCAGCCCGCCTGGTTATAGTTTTGCCACCAGTAGGTTCTCACCTGGGTCACACGCCCCAAGCTTCCCCCCTGGATCAGATCGACTGCGTTGCGAAAGTGGGTCCAGCTGCGCTGCTGCATGCCACACTGCAGAATCTGCTTGCAGGAGTGAACGGCGTGGCTGAGTGTGGCCCCTTCCTCGATGGTATGGGTAACCGGTTTTTCCAGGTAGACGTCTTTACCTGCAGCCAGGGCATCCACCGCCATGCGCACGTGCCAGTGGTTCGGCGCCGCAATGAGCACGGCATCGATATCTTGCGCCAGCACCTCGTGATAATCGAGATGGGTGGTAGCGATGCCGTTGGACCGTTCCTTCACCTCATCGCGGCGTGGTCCATACACGTCGCTCACGGCCACGATTCGATAGCTAGCGCCGGTCTTTTCGGCACAATCAAGTAGGGTTCTCATCCGCCCGCCGGCTCCGATGACGCCGATGCGAAGAGTATCGTTTGCACCAAGAACTCTGGTCGAGGCAAGGGCAGTCATTCCACTTGCAATGATGAAACTACGGCGATTGGGCGTAAATGGCATGATAACCCCGTCAATTTAATTCCCGACGATCTTATCAGCGAAATACCGGACCTGTCTTGATTTGACGCAACCGGAAGGCCTATAAAAGACGCTGTTGTGACCCGAAAGTCTGGGGTGACAGGAGGATTTTATGGATGCAGTCCGGCGCTCTCTTCTGCAGGCAATTCCCATGCTCGCGGTCTCTTCGGCATTTGCAGCCGACGGACCGGCACTCAGCTCCTTCGTCAAGCCCTATAGCGAATTGCCGGTAAAGCAAAGCGGGCAAAACGAATCCAGGCCGATCCTGGACGGAGTCACTCACTCCGGAGACCACCTCGAGGTTCACGAGACCATCCTCGCTGCCGGAAGCGAGCCGCATCCGCCCCACCGCCATGAGCACGAGGAACTTTTCCTGCTGATGAAGGGCTCTGTCGCGGTGACCATTGACGGTAAAACGACGACAATCGGTCCTGGATCCGCGGCGTTCGTGCACTCCAATGAATTGCATGGTGTTCACAATCCAGGACCGGAGAAAGCGCAATACTTTGTAGTGGCAATAGGCTCTTAGGGAGGCGATGCAATGCGGGCAAAGTGGAAACTAATGATCACAACCGTGCTCGGGTGCGGCACAGCTCTGGCGGGCGCAACCGATTTGACCATTCACCTGAATGGCGCACAACCGCTCTCGCGCAAGGCCGTCCAGTACCAATGCGACGCCCACGCTGCTGCCATAGGTCTCCCCGCGAGCGCATTTCCGGCCGAATATATCAACGGCGCCGGCAACAGCCTGGTGATTGTTCCCGTCCATGGCACATCGCTCATCTTCGCCAATGTCAACTCCGCCTCCGGCGCACGCTATGCAGCCGGACAATATATCTGGTGGGAAGCCGGCGGGGCGGTTACTTTCTACTCCGATTCGCTCGCAGGCAAAATGCAGTCCGCGTGTCATCCGCTTCCGTCTCAATAGCATGCAGAGTCTGACCAACCTCATCGATCGGCGGAATATTTCGGGTCGAATGTCCGAGCTCTCGCCGGGCGATGCGGCCCGCTGGGGTTCTATGTCCGTTCACCAGATGGTGTGCCATCTGAATGACTCCTACAAGATTGGCTTGGGAGAGAAGTACGCCAGCCCCGCATCCGGTTTCTTCGAGCGAACGTTGCTCAAGTGGTTGGCGTTGGACGTGCCCCTGCAGTGGGCCAAGGGATTTCCTACTCGCCCCGAAGTCAAACAAGGCAAGGGCGGTTCCCTCCCGCTTGACTTCCGCCAGGATCTTGCTTCGTTGCTTTCCACCGTCGACCGGTTCTGCGATGCCCTGCCTGCGCCCTGCGTGCCGCACCCGATATTCGGGGCCATGACTGCGAAAGAGTGGATGCGCTGGGGCTATTTGCACGCCGATCATCACCTTCGGCAGTTTGGCCGGTGAATGCTGAGCCAGCTGTCTCATCCGTTGATCGTCTTCGCCGCAGTGCTTACGCTGGTTCCCTACCTCGCAGCAGCGTTCTTCCCTCGCAGTCTCCAGCTGGCGCAACAACTGCCAGTCAGGTTACGCATTCTGGCGCCCGCCCTGCTTGGTCTCCCCTACGCACTCGTCTCCGTGTCGAACGGCCTTTTTCGCTGGCCCTGGCTGGCTCTCTACACACTGTTGCCTGTGGGCATCAGTTTGCTGCTCTACGAAGCAAGCCTGGCCGACCCGAAGCAGCGGGGAGAGTGGCGTGACTTTCTGATCCTTGTCGTGCTCGGCCT
>DASRRN010000703.1:0-12540 GCA_035695685.1 Acidobacteriaceae bacterium
ATCCAGCTAGCATCTCATCATCGAACGAATGATTAAGCCGAAACAAAAAGTCATCATTGTCGGGGCCGGTCCGGGCGGGCTGGCCGCTGCTATTTTGCTGCAGCGCTCGGGCGTCGATGTAACCGTCGTGGAGCGCCGGGATGTCGTCGGTGGCCGCACCTCCACGATCGAACGGAACGGTTTCAAGTTCGATACCGGACCCACATTTTTTCTCTACCCCCGGGTTCTGCGCGAAATATTAGCAACCGCGGGCAGAAATCTCGAGGAAGAGATCCCGATGTATCGGTTGGATCCGCAGTATCGACTGGTCTTCGGATCGGGCGGAGAACTGCTGGCCACCCCGAACCTGGAACGAATGGAGCGCGCCATTGCTCAGCTCAGCCCGAACGATGCCCGTGGCTTTCATCGCTTCTTCTGTGATAACCGCAACAAACTTGAAAAGTTTTTGCCTTTCCTGGAATCGCCCTTCGAGAGCTGGCGAGACTTGGCCAAGCTAGATATGGTCAAGCTGCTACCACTGCTGCGTCCGTGGCGGTCGCTTGATTCTGATCTGCGCAGCCATTTCAAAGATGAACGGATTCGCCTCGGCTTCAGCTTCCAGTCGAAGTATCTGGGCATGTCGCCGTTCACCTGCCCCAGCTTGTTTAGCATTCTCTCGTTTCTGGAGTACGAGCACGGCGTCTTTCATCCCGTAGGCGGTTGCGGCGCCGTCACCAAGGCCATGGCTCGCATCGCCGAGGACCTGGGCGCTCACGTGCTGCTCAATGAACCGGTCGAAGAGATGATCTTCGCCGGCCGCAAGTGTACCGCGGTGCGTACCGGTAACCGAACCCTCGCTGCCGATGCCGTGGTGGTCAACGCCGACTTCGCTCAAGCCATGCAACGCATGGTGCCGGACAACATTCGCCGCCGCTGGACTGACAGCAGGATTGAGAAGAAACGCTTCTCCTGCTCTACCTTCATGCTCTACCTGGGTATCGAAGGGCGGTATGACGAGGTCTCTCACCACACCATTTATCTGGCGAAGGATTATCGGCAAAACCTGCGCGATATTGAACGGCTGCACCAGCTTTCGCAGGATCCGTCCTTCTACGTGCAGAATGCCTGCGTTACCGACCCATCGCTCGCACCAAAGAAAATGAGTACGCTTTACGTTCTGATACCCGTCACGCACGAGCATCAAAATATTGACTGGGCTGTCGAGCAGCCGCGCTTTCGATCCCTGGCTCTGCAGCAGATGGAGAAGATCGGAATCAAGGACGTGGAAGACCGCATTCGCTTCGAGAAGATCGTCACGCCCGCGGACTGGCGCACGGATTACGCACTCCACAAAGGCTCCACCTTCAGCATGGCGCATAATTTGCGGCAGATGCTGCACCTCAGGCCTCACAATCGGTTTGAAGACCTTGAGGGCGTCTATTTGGTTGGTGGTGGTACCCATCCCGGCAGCGGTTTGCCGGTGATCTTCGAATCAGCCCGCATTACCGCGCGCCTGCTGCTCGAAGACCTGAAGGTCGAGCCGCAGTGGGATGCTTCCCCGGTGCTGGCTGAAGCTGCCATCTACGAAGCTGCTTCGTAGAATGGCGGGAGGGTGCACAATCAACACTATGCCGCTGAACATGCAGCGCGAATCAAGGGCCCGATGCGCCGCCCTGGGGCAGGTGCGGGCGGCGCAGCAAATCTGGGTGCGGATGGCAGTGCGGGAGCGTCTGGCCATTCTCCGCCGTGCCCGGCACTGCATAGCCGCAACCGCGGAGAAGATGGCGCAATGCGTTCCCTGCCACCAGCCCGGGGCACTGCATCGCAGTGTGGCCGACACGCTGGTCTCTGAGGTATTGCCGTTAGTCGAGGCCTGCCGCTTTCTCGAGCGTGAGGCCGCCTGGATTCTTGCTCCCCAGCGGCTCAGTTCTCGCAACCGGCCCTTTTGGCTTCGCCGGGTCACTGCGGAGACCAGGCGGGAACCGCTCGGTGTGGTCCTCATCATTGGCCCCGCAAACTATCCACTGTTCCTGCCCGGTGTGCAGGTGCTGCAGGCACTCACCGCCGGCAATGCCGTCCTGTGGAAGCCTGCGCCTTGCGGCATGGAGGCCGCTGAAGCTCTGCGCGACGCTTTGGTCGCATGCGGCCTCGATCCGGCATTGGTACAGTTGTTGGACGAATCGCCTCAGGCTGCCAGCGAAGCCATCTCTGCCGGCGTGGACAAAGTTTTTTTCACCGGCTCCGCCACCACCGGTACGGTGGTACTGCATCAATTGGCGGAGCGTTTGACGCCCGCAGTCCTGGAGCTCTCCGGCTGTGATGCTGTCTTTGTGCTCCCCGGTGCCGATCGGGATCGTACAGTCGCAGCGCTAACCTTCGGACTGCGCCTCAACGGTTCGGCTACCTGCATGGCGCCACGGCGAATCTTCCTGGTGGGCGAGCACGCCGGCCTGTTGGAGGTGCTGCTCGCCCAACTCAAGAGTCTTGAACCCGTCATCCTGCCTGCCCGGACGCAGGCCCAGCTTGCTGAGCTGTTGCAAGATGCCGAGCGCCTGGGAGGCTCAGTTCTCCTGGATGAGTCTGCTGGAGGGCTGCGCTACGCCGTGATCATCGGGTCCGCTCCCGAAATGCGCATTGCACAGAGCGATATTTTTGCGCCGGTACTCAGCATCTTCAACGTGCCCGACACAGACGCCGCGGTTGCCGCTCACGCCCTGTGTCCTTATGCGCTCACCGCCGCTATCTTCGGACCCGAGCCCGAAGCGCGTGTACTAGCCTCGCGGCTCCCGGTCGGGACGGTACTCATCAATGATCTGATTGTCGCTACCGCCGATCCACGAGTCAGTTTTGGCGGCCGCAAGTCGAGCGGCTACGGCGTAACCCGTGGCCGCGAAGGATTACTGGAAATGACTACCCTCAAGACGATCGTCGCCCAGCGGAGCCGCGACCTGCGACCTTATCGCCCAACCACGCCCGATCATCAGCCATTTTTTTCCTCTTACATCGAGGCGGTTCATGGCGGTAGCTGGCTCGCCCGTTGGCGTGGCGTGCGGCGGTTCCTACGCAGCGCAGCCCGGCTCGACTGATACAGGAGAAAACCACTATGCGTGTTGCAGTGATCGGTTCAGGATTGGGAGGCCTTTCGGCGGCCTGCACTCTGGCCGCGCGCGGCTACGACGTCGAAGTCTTCGAGAAGAATCCTTGGCTGGGCGGCAAGGCCGCTGTGCTGGAAGAAGAGGGATTCCGCTTCGATATGGGCCCCACCATTCTGATTCAGCCTTCGGTGCTGCGGCGTATCTTTTGCGAAGCCGGACGCACCATGAGCGACTACCTGGAAATGGTTCGTCTCGATCCACAATGGCGTTGCTTCTTCGACGACGGCACGGTTCTGGATCTTAAGGACAATATCCGGGAGATGGCTGCATCGCTCGAGGGCAGGGAACCGGGACTGGGCGGCCGCTTTACTCAGTTCATGGAACTTTCTGAAAAGCTCCACACCATCTCCGACAAGTTCTTCTTCTGGAAGTCGGTCGGTTCCATGCGCGACACCTTCGATATCGGCGGAAGTTTCCAGATTTCAGTACTCAAAGATGTTCTGAGCATGCGACTGGGGCAAAGCGTGTCCAGCACCATCCGCGAGTTCATCAGGGACCCACGCTTGGCTCAGATGCTCGATCACTACGTGCAGTACGTGGGCTCGTCGCCAGATAATTCCCCGGCGATTCTCTGTTCCATCGGTCACATGCAGGCGGAACAGGGAATCTGGTATCCGAAGGGAGGTACCCGTGCTGTTCCCCAGGCGCTGGTCCGTCTGGGCACGGAGCTCGGCGTGCGTTACCACACCTCGATCGACATTGCTCACTTGCTCATCCAGGGTGGCGCTATATCCGGCCTTGAAACAAGCAGCGGAGAACAGCATCGTTTTGACGCCGTGGTTTCCAATGAAGACGCTGTGCGCACTTATCGCGAGCTGCTTGGCGGTGCGGTTGCCGATAGGTTCGACAAACGCCGAGAGTACGAGCCGGCGTGTTCCGGTGTGGTGCTTTACCTCGGCCTCAACAAGCGCTACGAGCATCTGGCCCACCATGACTTCGTATTCTCCCGTGATCCACATGAGGAGTTTCACCGCATCTACGACCTCGCCGAGCCTGCGCCCGACCCGACCTGTTATCTCGCCTCAACTTCAGCCACCGATGCCACCACTGCTCCTGCGGGAGGCGACGCGCTCTACGTGCTGGTGCACACTCCGTTTCTGCGCCCTAAGCATGATTGGTCGAAGATGTTTCCCGCTTATCGCCAGGTGATTCTCAATAAACTGAAGCGTACTGCTGGTCTCGCCGACATCGAGGAGCGCATTGTCTTTGAGCGCGCGCTCACGCCCCTCGATATACATCGGCGGTACCGGGTGCTGAATGGAGCGATCTACGGCATATCGAGCCACGGCCGTTGGAACGGTGCGTTCAAGCCGGCCAATGCCAGTCCGGATCTCGAGGGTCTCTACCTGGCCGGAGGAGCTGCGCATCCCGGCCCAGGAATGCCGATGGTGATGATGAGCGGCTGGATTGCCGCCGACGCCCTCGACCAGCACTACCGCGGGGCAGACGCCGCCGTTTCCGCGCGCCGGCACGCGGAGGATTTGTTGGCCCATGTCTGATATGCGCCCTGTCCCTTCCAACAAGCCTGGGTGCCCCATATCTCGCTGGTTTTTCGCGAGATGTGGGATACCGCAAACCTTAACCTTGTTGGGCTCGAAAGCTAACGGGTTGCGGCCCTTGGCAGGTTAGGAGCGAAAGCATGGCGATACACAATGAAAGCGCTGGGTTGATCTGTCCATCGCGGCGCCTGCTTTCATTTTTCGCCAAGTACCTGCATTGGTATATCGGCCGCCACTTTCACGGTATTCGCCTGGCAAACTCTAGCCGCTTTCCTGTTACTACCGGCCCGCTGATTATCTTCGCCAACCACGCCTCCTGGTGGGATCCCCTTGCCTTTATTGTGGTGTCGCGTCGCTTTCTCCCTCACGCGTCACACTATGGACCCATGGACGCCTCTGCCCTGAAACACTACTCATTTCTCCGCAAGCTCGGCCTTTTCCCTGTAGAAAGCGGTACCCGGCGTGGAGCGGTCCAATTCCTGCGCGCCGCGCAACAGATTCTCTCCACCCCGGGTTCTGTTCTCTGGGTCACGCCGGAGGGTCGCTTTACCGACGTGCGCACCCGGCCTGCAATCTTCCGCCCGGGTCTGGCCTCATTGGTCGCCCGGCTCGATACCTGCACTCTCGTGCCCCTGGCCTTCGAGTACACTTTCTGGGATGAGCGCTTGCCGGAGATCCTGGTTTCCTGTGGTCAGCCGATTGCCGTGGCGGACCACCCCGGCGATTGCGCCGAGGAATGGAACGACCGCCTCTGCGTTGCCCTGGTGGCTGCCCAGGACGACCTTGCAGCCTTGGCCAAGCTTCGCGATCCCGCGCGCTTCGAAACGATTCTCTCCGGCCGGGTTGGCATGAGTGGCGTCTATGAGGCCTGGAAGCGGCTGGTTGCTTTGCTGACCGGGCGCGTTTATCAGGGCAGTCACGGGAGCATTCACCGCTCGTGAACACCATCATTGCTATCGCATTCTTCTGCGCGACCGTGCCCGCGGTGCTATGGGTCTGGAACATGTTGCTGTATCGCGAGCCTCAGTCCGGCAGCTGCGCGGAAACAGGTATCTGCGTTTTGCCGGATTCCATCTCGGTACTCATCCCCGCTCGCAATGAAGAACGCGTTATCGGCGCCTCAATCGCCAGCCTGCTCGCTTCGCGCGGAGTACAGATCGAAATCGTTGTGCTCGATGATGGCTCGACCGATCGAACCGCAGAAATTGTGCGCGGATTTGCAGTCCAGGATGCGCGGGTGCGCCTGCGGCCTTCGCCTCCGCTGCCGGGCGGATGGAACGGCAAGCAGCATGCCTGCCATGCGCTCGCCGCCGTGGCACGCTTCAATATTCTCTGCTTCCTCGACGCTGATGTGTGTCTCGAACCCGAAGCTTTGGCCTGCATGTCCTCGTTTCTACGCCGCTCCGGTTCCCAGCTGGTGAGCGGCTTTCCCCGTCAGGAAACGGAGTCTCCCCTGGAGTGCCTCCTATTGCCTCTGATTCAGTTTGTATTGCTTTCGTATCTGCCACTAGCCGGCATGCGCGCACTGGCCGCTCCCGGCTTCGCGGTAGGCTGCGGTCAGTTCCTCATGGTGCGCCGCGATGCCTACCAAAAGACCGGTGGCCACTCGCAGATCCGCACCACCATGCATGATGGGCTACTGTTGCCGCAGCTCTTTCGCCGTCACGGTCTGCGCACCGATCTTGCCGACCTGACCCATCTTGCAAGTTGCCGCATGTATCACAATGCGGCAGAAGTCTGGCGAGGGCTGGCAAAGAATGCTACTGAGGGCATGGCTGCGCCTGCGCGCATTCTGCCTTTCACCCTCCTGCTCCTTTGCGGACAAATTCTTCCCTTGCTGTTGGCCCTTTCGCTCGCCCTCACACCTTCCTTGTACCGCGAGCAGGAACGCACTCTCATCCTGGTCGCACTGGCAGCGTCGTTTGTACCTCGTTTGCTTTCCGTCTGGAAATATCGCCAATCCCTGTTTAGCGCTTTGCTGCATCCGCTCGGCGTCGCTGTGTTGCTCGGGCTGCAGTGGTATGCCCTGCTGCGCAAACTGGCCGGCCAACAGGTCACCTGGAAAGAGCGGGCTTATCGCCTTGGGTGATGCAACCGTTGGCCGCGGGGGAGCATTTCAATCCTTATCATGGGTAAACTGACAGCCATCTTCCTGGCCTTCTCCACCGTGCTGCCGGCAGCCGTTACCTTCCAGCAACGCCTTGGTGAGGCACGTGCACAATACTTTGCTGTTCTGCAGGGAAATCGCGCAGCTGCGGAGAAGGCTCGCTCCAGCTTTGCAGCGCTATCCCGTGATTACCCGGGGAATGCCGTAGTCGACGCTTACACGGGCAGCCTGGAGCTGCTGGATGCGGCCCGCACCTGGGCAATATGGGATAAGCGCAGGCTGGCCAATGAGGGCCTGCAAAAAATGGATCAGGCAGTCAACCGTGCGCCCAGCGATCTTGAAGCGCGTTTTATTCGAGCTGCGTCCGCCTGGCATCTGCCTTTTTTTTACAAACGCCGCGAACAGGCTGCAAGTGACTTCACCCTGATCGCGCCGCAGGCTGAAGCTGCCGCGGCAAAGGGAACCCTACCCCCCGAGCTCGCGGCTGCAGCTCTCGACTACTATGGCCAGGTCCTGATAGACCGCAGAGACAGTCACGGAGCCAAACAAGCCTTTGAAGCAGCGGCGCGCATCGACGGCGCCAGTCCCGGTGGCCGTGATGCTCTAAAGCGTCTTCGCACTGAATAGAAAGGAAAAACCGCAGATCTCTCCACTCCGCTACGCTCCGGTCGAGATGACAATTCAGTGGTACTAAAAAAATGTTGTTTTTCCACGGGACATTTGCCCGCGTCGGAATTTGCTGCCCACCTCGATCCATGGGAACCCGAATGACCGGTCCACTTACACCTTGTCATCTCGACCGGAGCGAAGCGGAGTGGAGAGATCTGCGGTGTTTTTTCTCCATTGTTCACTTAGGTCGGCCCAGGTGGGATTTGTCTGCTCGATAAGCCATATCTTCTTTGCGCGGCCCCAGTGCTTAATTTGTTTTTCGCGAGCAATGGCGTTGTTGATGTACCGATAGCATTCAAACCAAACCAGTCGATGGCATCGGTAGTCGGCCGTGAAACCCGGGACCTCGGCTTCCCGATGTTCCTGGGTGCGTCTATAGACGCTGTTCGTCACACCCACATAAAGAACATGCGTCCTGCTAGCTACGATGTAAACGTAGTAGTGATGCACTTTCATCACTCTCCGCCCTTCAATGGCTTGCGCGCAAAGTAATAAAGCGATCCCGCCAGCAGTACGAACATCAGCACCGACACCCAGTCGTGGTGCAAGGGATTGGTCGCTGGAAACAACAACACATCCTGCCTTCCGGTTGCGGTTTCGTAAAGCTTGAGCCCGACGCCGATCAGCCCCACGATGCCACCGGCGGCGATCAGTCCACTGGCGTAGAGGGATCCGGGACTGACCTCACTCTCGCTCTCAGTCTTCTCGACCGCCCTATCGATCATCCACCGCACCACGCCACCGGCAAAAATCGCCAGCGTGGTCGCGATGGAAAGATACGCGCCGACCGCGAATGACAGAGAGCGAATTCCCAGGATCTCCACCGCAATCACCAGAAAGACGCCCAGCAATACCAGGCCCCAGGGCAGCTTGCGGCCCAGGATTCCGTTGACCACTGTGGCCATCAGCCGAGCCTGTGGCGCAGCAGCCTTTTCGCTGCCGATCCCCTGGATCCACTGCACCTCGATCTGTTGCGTCTGCGGATTGTAGAGATACTTACCGTCTGCCAGCTCGGCAGAATTGAGCGCGTTCAGCAGCACATAACCATTGCCCGGACGAGTGTCGACGAGTTTGCCGGCGCTCATGACCCGGATCTGCGCCTGGTGGAAGTGCTGTTCCTCAACCTGCACGCCACTGTGAACAGCGCTGATATCCCATGGCCGCATAGTTTGCCGGAACTCCGCAAGCCCCTGGTTCATCAACTGCAACGTCGCCCCAATGGCCAGCGTAGAAACGCAGGCGCCGATCACCAACGCGATCTGCTGCTTGCGCGGAGTCGCACCGATCAAAAATCCAGTCTTGAGATCCTGCGAGGTATCGCCCGCATTGGCGGCAGCGATGCACACCACGCCGCCAATGGTGATGGCCAGGGCGCCGAACGCGGGTGCCGTCCACCCTTTCACCAGAAAGATTGCCGACGTTGCCATAAGTGTGGCGATTGTCATTCCCGATACGGGATTGGAAGAGCTCCCAATCAACCCGCAGATACGTGATGAGACAGTTACGAAAAGGAATCCGAAGAATGCTACCAGTAATGCAGCTGCGAAATTGGCGAGCCCGCTCACCTGCGCGCCAGGTACGGGCTTGAAAGTCAGGAAGATCCACATCATAAAAATCAGAACCAGTGAACCGCCGACCACTACGCTAAAGGGAAGATCGTCATCAGTGCGCAGCGGTGCTCCTTTCACGCCGCCGCTGGCGCGCAGGTTTCCCACCGCTCCGCGCAGCGCGCTGAAGATTGTAGGCATGGTCTTGATCAGCGTGATCAGCCCGGATGCGGCCACCGCCCCGGCGCCCATCGGACGGATGTACGAAGCCCACAGATCGCTGGGAGACATCTGGGCAATTGGCTTGGTACCGGGGTAGATCGCCTGGGGAAAATGAGAACCGAAGAAGTAGATGGCGGGCATGAGGACCAGCCAGGAGAAGACGCCCCCGGCGAACAGCAATCCCGCAATTCTGGGACCAATGATGTAGCCCACGCCCAGGTATTCAGGGGTGACGTCGGCCCGGATAGCGGAGCCTTTGAACCACTGCGGCTGGTAATCCGGTGTGCCTGGCCACGCACCGAACAAATTTTCGTTCTGGAAAAAGGTGTAGAGGCCACCTAAGCCGAGACCAAGAAAGACGCGCCCGGCGAAGGAGCCTCCGCGTTCGCCGGCCAACAAAACATCGGCGCATGCGGTTCCTTCTGGATAAGCGAGCCGGCCGTGTTCCTCAACGATCAACTGTCGCCGTAATGGAATCATGAAGAGTACTCCCAGCAGCCCACCCAGGAGCGCCAACAGGAAAATGCGCGAGTACTCGAGGTTGAAGCCAAGAAAAATCAGTGCCGGCAGGGTGAAGATCACCCCCGACGCGATCGACTGTCCCGAATTGCCAGTGGTTTGAACAATGTTGTTTTCGAGAATCGAGGCCCGCCCGAACGCCCGCAGCAGGCTGATCGAAAGGACAGCGATCGGGATGGACGCTCCTACGGTCAAGCCCGCGCGGAGTCCCACGTAGACGGTCACCGCGCCGAACAGCAATCCAAAAATACAGCCCAGTACCAGCGCGCGGGTTGTCAGTTCAGGGCGGTTTTCGGTAGGGGAGACGTAAGGCTGAAGATCTTCCTGCGTTTCTTGCACTCGGCGTGCCTCCGGATGGAAACACTCTAATCTATTGCCATGCGCAAGCTTCTCGCCTACGCCGCAATTTACTTTTTGTGGGGTGCGTCGTTTCTGGCCATTCGGCAGGTAGTGGCAGTGACTCCACCTTTTTTTGCCGCGTCTTTTCGCTTCCTGTGTGCGGGGGGAATTCTCTACGCATACAGCCGCTGGAAAGGGGTGCCGCAGCCGGATAGGCGGCAGCTGATAAGCACCGCCGTGCTTGGCCTCGTCATGTTTGCCGGCGACTATGGCTGCCTATTCTGGGCGGAGAAGGAAGTGCCTTCGGGTCTGGCAGCTGTGATTGCCGCGACCATTCCAGTCTGGGTCATGCTCGGCGAGTGGTTGTTTGCCGGCTCGCAACGGCCGACTGCGAAAGCCCTCGCCGGCATCGTTCTTGGCATCGGGGGAGTGATCCTGCTTATGCTTCCTGCAGGGCTGCACAGCACCGGCTTTACCATATCCGCCCTGGTTCTGCTCTTTGGCTGTTTTCTCTGGTCGGGCGGAACCGTTGCCAGCCGCCACCTGCAGCTGCCCAGGCAACTCAGCATGAGCTCCGGGCTGCAAATGACCTGGGGCGGCGGCTTTCTTCTCCTGCTTTCTGCCGCGACCGGGGAACTGGGCACCATACCAGGTGTCTCCCATCGTTGGACCTGGCAGCTTGCGTTCGCAATGGGTTATCTCATCGTATTTGCCTCGATTATCGCGTTTACTGCGTATGTCTGGCTCATCGCGCGGGATCCGACCACTCGCGTTGCCAGCTATGCCTATGTCAACCCATTGATAGCCCTGCTGCTGGGTTCGCTGCTGGCCCATGAGCGTCCCACACCGGTCCAGTATGTGGGAGCGGCGCTGGTGGTGGCCGGGGTCGCGTCCACAATCGCCGGAAGGCGTGTTGCACGGCGTGAACCTGTCGAGAAAGTGGTCTAACCGGTGCGATAGCGATTTCACGATAGATGTAGCCGGTTGAAATGCTTCACGTGGGGCTTTTCACCAGGAAAAGCCCCACTTCTCTAATGCCGGATAGTGAACGGTATCGTGAAACCGCTCTAGCGTTCGGGCTTGACTTACCCGTATACTCTCCTCATCGGCGGCAGGGCAGCGGCTTAGCCTCGCCGGCCGGCTGTGAGGTGCGTCTTTTCTGGTCAGACTGTATCCCTGACTCCCGACGTCCCGTTGTCGCAAACTTCGGTTTGGCGGGCTGTTGTTCGTGTGCTTCGAAGTCCCGCCGACAGCATTTCCTGTGCATTGTTCCCCTGTTCCTGCGTCCTCTGCGGCGGCTCTCTCCTGCGCTTTACCCGCGTCCCCATCTGCGATTTCTGCTGTGCGCAACTCCCTCAGCAACCAGGTATCCTTTGCGCTTGTTGCGGGGAAAATCTAGGCATCGCGAATTTCTCTCCGTCGCCCCGTGACGACTCTGATTCCCAGCTTTGCCAGCCCTGCCGCTTAGCCCCTCCCGCTTTCGTCAAAGCGGTGGCCCACGGCGGCTACCATGGTGAGCTTCGCTCGCTGGTCCATCTGCTTAAGTACGAGGGTATGCAGCCCATAGCCCGCCGGTTGGGTCTGCTCCTGGCGGACAGCCTGGAACCGTTTGCTGGGTCCGCAACGCCGATGCTGGTTATCCCCGTGCCGATGCATCCGGAAAAGCAGCGCCGGCGCGGCTTCAACCATGCTGAGCTACTGGCCCGCGCGGCCATTGCAGAGATACGCCGCCGCCATCCCCAATGGGTGTTGCACCTGGAAACAGGTCTGCTGAAACGGGTGCGAGTGACGGTGAGTCAGGCAGGCCTGACCACCCATCAGCGCCGGCAGAATCTGCGCGGTGCTTTTTTTGCGCCGCATCCTGCACGCCTGGCTGGACGCGACGTGTTGCTGATTGACGATATTTACACCACGGGGGCCACGGCGCGCGCCTGCAGCCGAATGTTGATGAATGGCGGCGCTGCCTCGGTCCGGGTAGTGACCGTCGCCCGCGCTCAGCGCGAGGGCGTGGCTACGTGGGACGCCGGTTTTCTGAGAACGGTAAGTTGAGACGGTAAACGGAGGATCAAGATGTCATTGGGAAAAACCATGATCCACGCACGCAAACCGAAAGCGAGTGCACAGGCCCGTGCGCTGGCTCACGAACCATCTGAGCCGCATGAAGGATGGCCGGGGCAGCGGGTTTCTTCTGCCTACACCATGCAGAGGCCGGTACTGGTGTTGAATGCCTCTTACGAGCCGATCAACATTTGTGGCGCTCGCCGCGCGCTGATTCTGGTCCTCAAAGGCGTGGCCAAGACCGAGGAAGAGCAAGGCGCGATCCTACATGCTGCTTTGCTGTGTATTCCCATGCCTTCGGTCATCCGCCTGCTCGAATATCGGCGCATTCCGCACCAGACGCGCGCTCTCTCGCGCAAAAATATCCTGCTCCGCGACCGCAACAGCTGCCAATATTGCGGAGTGGTGCTGCCGGCGGGCGAACTCACGCTCGACCACGTAATGCC
>DASRRN010000704.1:0-4251 GCA_035695685.1 Acidobacteriaceae bacterium
ACGGCGATGCCAGCCTGGTGCAGAAATGAACCGATCTGATCTCCACTGGAATACAGCTCCTTGCCGGTGACTGCATCGAGCGCATACAACTTCGCCGGAATCGAATGCTTGATTCGGTCTTCGAAGGTGTAGAGTCCGCCATCCTCGTCATTCGCCTGGGCAGTGAATTCGCCCGCGGCGAGCGCGAAGACGACACCATTGGCAACCACGGGCGGCTCGGCGGTCATCATGTCACGCGACACCCAGGCGGGAGTGAGCTGCGTCTTTCCACCTGTGTCGGTCACCTTGAAGGCGATCACGCCTCCATTGGGAGTGGGACCGTAGCTGAGGGGAAAGTCCACGGCGACCGGACCACCTATCGGGGCCAGCACCCAGCGGGTGCCATCCTTACCTTCCCAGCTGGCAAAACTACCCCAGGTGCCTTCGGTCTGGAAATTGACATTCTTATTGGAAACCAGCGGGCTACGGTAGAGGGGAGTCTCGTGGTCTGGTCCGCCAAGCGACTTGCTATCCATCAGAAAGTAGCGGCCTTCTTTCCCGGAGCCGACCAGAAGATCACGCCCTTTATAAGGAAATACGACCGGGGTGGTGTTCATATCGAGGTCGCGTTTGGTGAGCCACGCGTGGTTGCTCGGCGTGTAGTAGTCCTTGAGGGTCAAATGATCGTCAGCGGAAGTGTAAGCCTGCACGGTGGTCGATAGCTCTCCCGCTGCGACGTTGTAAACCCCATCTCCGGTTTCGAAATAGATGGTGCCATCGCTGCCGATCGCGGGGCCGGCGGTGCCGAAGATTCCTCCCTGACCGGGAGTGGAAGAGAAGGCCTTTTTTGTGGTCAGATCGACGGCGTACAACTCATTGAGAACCCCGTGACAGCGTTGCCCGGTCACGGTGTAGACCACATTGTTCAGCAGGTTCAGGCCGTAGGCTTTGCCATAGATTGCCGGTATCATTTGGATGGCCAGTTCTTTTTCCTCGCCGGTGGCCAGATCCATGGTGTGCAGGTAGCCGTCACTGGTGAGGACATAGAGAAACCGCTGCGCTGCTCCTGCCGGCGTAACCACTGGGGTTGCGGTCAACGCATTGTTGCAAATGAACCCGGCGCCCTGCCCGGGCTCGAGCGGCTTGTCAGACGACCATTTCAAATCCTTTTGCCATACGAGCGAGCCGCTATCAACGTCGATGGCGAAGACAGCGTTGGAGCTGCCGCCAAAGATTGCCAGCGTTTTGATGCCGCCGGCGGTGTGCACGCCGGCAACGATCACCGGCTCGCGAAAGGATTGCATGCCCATCGGCTGGTTATTGGTCTTCAGCTTCCATAACAGCCGGATGTTCTTCGCGGTGTCGACGGTTAATTTGGTTTCATTTCTTTGCCATCCGTCGCGTTGCTGATCGAAGCTGCCGGTTGGCCACTCCGCAGCCTCTGTTGACTGGCCCAGGGCGGCATGTAGCGCGGAAGCGCTAACGCTAAAGAACAGCACAAAAGAAAGCAGCTTCACGCTGGAAACACTATCAATAAGGAAACGCGAAGTCAAAACACCGTGGTCTTACGGTCATTTATCATGACCTTGTGCACTTCCATTGGAGGAAGCATGTCGACAGCCGCTAATCAGCCGGCAGACTTCGTCTCCCCCGCTGCGGGCGCCGAGGTTCATGTTCGCGGTGCGACGATTCCCTGGTACATCTGGGTTGGCGTTGTGGCCATCACCTCGTCTTCGATCGGAGGCGCCTGGGATGTCTCCTGGCATCGGTCCATTGGACGGGATACGTTCTGGACGCCCGCGCACATGGCCATCTACGCCTGCGGTGTGCTGGCGGGCATCATCTGCGCCTGGTTGATCGGAAAATGCTCGTTCGGCCACGACCCCGAGCTCTCGGCTGCGTCGGTGAGTGTTTTTGGACTCCGCGCTCCGCTGGGTATCTTTCTCGCCGCCTGGGGATGCGTTGCCGTTCTCACCTCGGCTCCGTTCGACAACTGGTGGCATAACGCTTATGGCCTCGACGTCAAGATCGTCAGCCCGCCCCATGCCTTGCTGATTCTTGGTTTGCGCGGTGTTTCGATCGGGGTCATGTTCCTCATCCTCGCCGCCATGAACCGCGCTGTCGAAAGCGACCAGGCCACGTTCAAGCACCTGCAGCTACTTTTTCTTTACGTTGGCGGCCTGGCGATCGTGGGCCAGATGTTCTTTGTGCAGGAGTACACCTGGGACGTAAAGCTGCACCAGGCGGCAGCGTACATTGCATTGGGAATCGCTCTGCCTGTGGTCTTCGCCACCATTTCGCAGGCGTCACGGTCGCGGTGGGCGGCTACTTCCACGGCCGCCGTATACACGCTGTTCCTTATTGCCGAGATACTTATTTTGCCGCTGTTTCCGGCCCAACCGAAGCTCGGCCCGGTCTACAACCCGGTCACGCACATGATTCCGGCGAAATTTCCGATTCTTATCCTGCTCCCGGCTCTGGCTCTTGATCTGCTGTGGCACCGGCTGAAGAACTGGAAACCGTGGCAGATTGCACTGGTCTCGGGTATCGTTTTTATTGCCGTGCTTACGGTAGTCGAATGGAACTTTGCCAAATTCCTGCTCTCTGACGCGAGCAAGAACCGTTTCTTCGGCACCATATATTTCGATTACAATTCGCGCCCAACCGGCGCCGACCGCCTGCGGCAGTGGTTCTTGCCCGACCAAGGGGTTGCTCTCTATACCGGGCTATTGCGCGCCGCCGTTTACGCCTCGATCTCGACCTGGATCGGCCTCCGATTCGGCCGCTGGATGCGCGGTGTGCAGAGATGAAGGGGCTTCGATGGCGAACGCTGTTCGCGTTTCTTATCTCACTGATAGTGGCTCATCCTGCTTACGCCCACATCGGCAGCAAGGATGTCTATGAGGAGGTGAACGTTGGACAGTACAAGCTGTTCGTCACCATCCGCACACCCAATGTAATTCCGGGCGTAGCTACGATTGAGGTCAAGAGTTCAGGCGCGACGGTTAACTCCATACGCATCACGCCGACCCCGCTGACTGGCGAAGCATCCAAACACCCACCCAGCTCTGACGCGATGAAACCTTCCGCAGCCGACCCCGCCTTCTTTACCGGGTCACTGTGGTTGATGGCTTCGGGTTCGTGGCAGGTCCACTTCGATATTGACGGCGCCGCGGGCAAGGCAAGCACGAGTGTGCCGGTCTCTGCCATGCCTCTTTCCATTCTCCCCATGCAGCGCTCCCTGGGTATCATGCTCAGCTTGCTGGGCATACTGCTGATTATCGGAATCGCGGGCATCGCTGCTGCCGCAGTGGGCCAGTCGCGCCTCAATCCGGGTTTGGCTGCTGGCGCAACCGCACACCGCCGGGCACTGATTGCCGGGAGCGTCACGCTGGCCATCACTCTGCTGCTGGTGTACGGCGGCTATAAATGGTGGAACCTCGAGGCCACATCCTACGCTGCGGACATCTACCATCCGCTTAGCCTCAGCCCAATGCTCTCCGGCAACATTCTTGATCTCAAGATCGGCCGGCACGATACGGATGCAATGCACACTTTCAGGGCGCGCTCCAATGACGACCTGCTGCCCGATCACGGCCATGTGATGCACCTTTACGCAATTCGAGAGCCGGGTATGGACGCCGCCTTTCACTTGCATCCTGCGCCGGCCGGCGCAGGGCATTTGCGGATGACTCTGCCCACCATGCCTGCGGGCACGTATCGGCTCTACGCGGACATTGTCCACGCCAACGGCTTCCCTGAAACCCTTACCGCCGACCTGGTCGTTCCTGCGAACATGCCCCCTGCTCCGCTCGCACCCGAAGACGCCTCGGCCGCACCGCCCCCGCTGTCTCAGGATCATCTTGGGACGACGTACAAGCTTCCAGATGGTTACACGATGACTTGGGACCGGCCCCAGGATCTGAGTGCCAACACTGCTTATGCGTTTCGATTCCGTCTGGCCGATGCCGCCGGTCAGCCTGCGCGCGATGTGCGTCCCTACCTGGGAATGGCTGGACACGCCGCGTTCGTGAAAACCGACGGGACGGTCTTTGCCCACACGCATCCCGAGGGTTCTGCGGCGATGCAAGCCATGATGCTCGCCAATGGCAATTCGGGAGAGATGGCGGAGACGGGCTCAATGGCCGGGACGGATATGACAGGCTCAACAGAAAATATCCCACCCACGGTTGAGTTTCCCTATGGGTTTCCTTCGGCTGGACGTTATCGCATTTTCATCCAAATGAAGCATGGGAGCACGGTCGAGACGGG
>DASRRN010000705.1:0-6106 GCA_035695685.1 Acidobacteriaceae bacterium
TTGGCTTCTTTTGGATGCCCTTCCGCTCGCAGGCTCAGCATGTCCACCTTGTCCTGCACCTGCGGATTCGTGAAGTGCATACGCTTCAGGGAGAAATCCCCCTTCAGGCCCAGTTTCTGGGTTACGCTCTCCTTGCCGGGACGGATGTGCAGCTTGGCTTTCATAGCGAGAATTCCAGTCATCACCACCGGCTGCGTCTTGACAGCAAGTTGCAGGAAGTCCTGGATGCGTCCAGCGGGAACATCGACATCAAGATCGATGATGTGGCCCTTGCCTTTTACGTTTACCACGGCGCCGCGGCAGGAAAACTCCGATGTACCGAGCTTGGCCTCTACCGGTTGAAGGTACGTGTCGCCGGTTGTTCCGTCGACGATGGCTGAGAATCGCGTAGATAAGGGTACAGGATGGTTCGCGGTATCAAGAGAGAAATCTGGCACATCCGCGGTTCCGTGTACTTCAATCCGGTCGAGCCGGCCGGTGAACTCGCCTATGGAATGCAGAGTACCCCCAATCCCCTTAATGGGGTTCAAGTCAGCATGCCGGAACGTGTATTTGCCGGTGACAGTAGAATCGCCAGGAGTTTCTGTATCCCATGGGCCAAAAGTGCCGACGGCGTGAATCTCTCCTTTGGGCACTGCGTTGATGAGAGTAGCGTCGTAGGGCGACGCAGATTTCGAGCCCACATCGTTGAGCACAATACGCTGAAGCTCGAAAATCTTCGGATCTTTATCTGGCTTATCTGTGCCGATAACGAGTCGTGAATCATCGAACTCCAGCTCATCCACGACAATCTTGATCTTGCCCCGATGCCTGGGTGCTAATCCTTTTTGCCTCATCGACTTTGGCGGAATATTGATGGCCAGTCCCTGCACATGAGCTGACCGCACGTGGGTTGGCTTGAGAAATAAACCAACCAGGCTTGCATGAAAATCGAATTCTTGCACCGCGATGATCGGAGCCTTCGCCCCTGCAGCCACAACATCATCAGGAGGGAAGATCCGAAGACCCTTCCCCGAAACCGCTAAACCTTTGACCAGAGACACCTGCAGGTCATCCAGTTCCACGCGGCTGTTGAAACGGGTACTGAGGGTTTCGATCACCCGCCCTTTGAGGATCGGTGCTGCTCGTCTCAGCATGACTTCGCCCACAACCAGCAGCACCACGATTGCGATGAGTGTGATCCAAAGCAACCAACGCCAGCCGTTGTGCTTTTTCGCGCCTTGCGTGGTGTTGGCTTGCAGCACGTAGTTTTTGACCGAACCCAAAACAGATCCCATTAGAGTGATGCCATTTCATCCAGTTTAGTTTCCGCAATCGAAGGCGAGCGTCCGCGCTTTCCTGTGCGCAGGTAAAAATTTCAGGGTTCACAGACCGATCTGGCAATGCGGAGGAGTCAACTTACGTGGACGACTGGGCGCTGCGCAGGGTCTTTGATGGCGCGTCGCAGGACTTCGTGGGTGAGGGGAGCAGTATCGCCTTCGCCAAGAAAGATGTAGCGGGCGATGTTGATGACTGGGTTGACGTCGGTCCAGTGAAAGTAGACGTGGGGGATACATCCGGTGGCCTGCTTCAGGTAAATGAGCAGCGCGGCAATGGAATTGGCGATCGCGGCGCTCCTGGCGTGGAGGATACGATTCGTCCCTTCATGAATGCCCTGGACGAGGAGATATTCCGTGAAGTCCGAGGTGTCTCCCCGCTCCACCTCGACAAAATAGATGGCGGCGTCGGGAGAAAGTCCGTGCAACTGAACAAGGTCAGCCCTGGCCTGGTCACGGTCTTTCCCAGAGGAGCTGTGCGGCTTCCAGGCAATGAGACGGATGGTCTTGTGGGCGCTTTCGGCCACCAACGCCTGGGCCTCAGAATCGAGCTCGACCCCGGTGATACGAAGCTCGGTGGAACGGAAGGCCCGCGACACCAGCGACATAAAGATCATAGTAAAGATGAATATGCAGGAGATCTTGAGCCCTTCGGGCCGCTCGTAGATATTCACCAGCGTGGTGTAAATGAAGATGAGGGATACGAAGCCGAGAACGGCGCGAGTAATCACGGTGCGTGCGGCGATGGTCACCGCGCAGGAGGCGGAGGTAATCAGGACCAGAACACCGGTGGCGTAGGCCCCGCCCTGGGCATCCACGTCGGCATGAAAGAGCCGGGTAACCATAAATGCGACCGACACAAAGACCAGAACGAGGGGGCGGGAGGCACGGGCCCACTCCGGCGCCATACCAAAACCGGGAAGATAGCGGGGGATGAGATTCAAAAGGCCGGCCATGGCGGAGGCTCCGGCAAAGGCGAGGATGAGGATGGTGCTGATGTCATAGAAAGAGCCGAAGGCGCCGCCGAGATACTGGTGGGCCAGGTAAGCCACGGCTCTGCCGTTGGCCGGCCCTCCCTCTTTAAAGTCGACCGCGGGGATGAGCAGTGTGGTGATGAAGCTGGTGGCCATGAGAAAAAAACTCATGATGACCGCGGCGGACGCGAGCAGCCGGCGGGTGTTGCGGATGCGGAGGTCAAGATTGTTGTCGCACTCGATCAGCGGCATCATGGCAACGCCGGTTTCGAAGCCTGAAAGGCCGAGGGCGAGACGAGGAAAGAGCAGGCATGACAGACCGATGATCGAGAGCAGACTGCCGTGCTGGGTGAAGAGAGCGCGTTTCCAATCCAGAAGGACGTGGGGATGCTCCAGCACATGAAACATGCCGGCTACGGAAACGATCAGATTGAGCGTGAGATAGACACCCACGAGAACGACGGCAATGTGGATCGCCTCCTTGAAGCCTCTGAGAAAAATGGCTCCGAGGATGGCAAGCAGGACAAGAGTGACGCCCATCTGGTTTTGCAGCGCATGCGGTGTGAAGGGATTGTGAATAAAGTGGGCCGCCGCGTCCGCCGCGGAAAGAGTCATGGTGATGATGAAGTCAGTGGTGGCGAATCCGAGCAGAACGAGCACAAATACCTTGCCGGTCCACCCTGGAAACAGCTTCTCGAGCATCGCTATGCTGCCTTGGCCGTAGGGGCTGGCGGCGGCCACCCGGTTGTAGACGGGCAATGCCGCAAAGAGCGTAAGCAGGACGAGGACCAGAGTCGCGACAGGCGAAAGGACCCCGGCGGCAAGGAAAGCGATGCCCGATTGATAACCGAGGGTGGAGAAGTAGTCCACGCCGGTAAGGCACATCACCTGCCACCAGGGATGGTTGGTTTTGTCACCGCGCCCGTGAGCACTCTCAGGGCGTTCGACATCGGAGAACAGCCATTCTGAAAAAGACACGGTGTCGTTGCTCCTCGACGGGCTCGGTGTTACCTGGATAGCCAGGGCTTTTGCACCGCATAACTGGGGGTCGCGGTGAAGCCTGCTTTGTTCACGGCGATGAGCTTTCTCCTCGCAAGCCATCCTGCGGCCGCCTGGGCGGAGCTTTTCGATATCCCGATCGACTCCGCCAGCTGCTGATAGCTGATGGTTACTGCTTTTCCCTGGCGCTGTTGCTCTGCGGCAAGCCAGAGGTAGACGAGAAAACTCACCGGCCTGCGATCGTGTCCGACCAGGTCGCGCATCAAGACGTCCACTACGTATTCATCCAGATTCAACATCGAGATTCAGCGGCGGCTATACCAACGGCTAATATAGCATCGAGTACCTGATTGCACCGTTTGATGGCGCAAGTTATGTTGCCAACGAGAAAAATTTCGGAGGCAACGATATGATTCGCGGCGTCAAGATTGTCAGTATCCCCGTTCGCAACCAGGATGTTGCGTTAAAGTTCTACACCGAAAAGGTCGGTTTTAAGGTCGCTACCGATCAGCCCTTTGGACCGGGGCAACGCTGGATCGAACTCCTCATCCCGGGCGCCGATACTGCCCTCGCGTTGTTCACGCCCCCGGGTTACGAAAACCGCATTGGCGGTTTCCAACCGGTAACCTTCTGGTGCGATGACGTTTTTGCGACGGCGAAGCTTCTCCAATCCAAAGGCGTGGAATTGACCGAGGAACCGAAGAAGCAGGTGTGGGGAACGATGGCAAAATTCAAGGATCCCGATGGCAATGAATTCGTATTTTCGAGCAGGTAAACCTGATACCGTGCTGTAGATGAATATGCCGGGCGAATATGACGCCATTGTGATTGGCACTGGGGCAGGAGGCGGGACACTCGCTCTGCACCTGGCGCAGGCGGGCAAGAACATCCTTATTCTTGAACGCGGTCCCTTCATGCCGCAGGAAAAACTCAACTGGGATACGTCCGCCGTTTTCCTGGACAATCGCTATCACACCAAAGAGACCTGGCAGGATAAGGACGGCAAACCCCTCCACCCCCAGCAGGCGTACTTCGTGGGAGGCCAGACCAAGGTCTACGGCGCTGCCATGTTCCGCATGCGGGCCGAAGACTTTGGCGTGATTCAGCACAAGGGGGGCATCTCTCCCGCATGGCCCATTACTTACGCCGATATGGAGCCTTTCTATTGCCGGGCCGAAGAGCTTTTTCATGTTCACGGTGATCTGGGCTCTGCGCCCTCTGTCCCTGGCGGATATGGGTCGTCTTTTGACCCGACGGAGCCCTTTCACTCCGCCAAATACCCGTACCCGGCGTTCAGCAACGAGCCCCGCATGCAGACCATCGAGGACGACGTGCGGAAGCTCGGGATCCATACCTTCCCTATTCCTCTTGGCCTCAAGCGCAACCAGGCCGACCCTCTGGCTTCGAGATGTGTCCGCTGCGACACCTGCGACGGCTATCCCTGCCTGGTGCACGCCAAGTCCGATGCGGACATTAACTGCATTCGGCAGATCGTGCACCTGCCCAACGTCACCCTGATGACCAACTCACGCGTGACCCGCCTGCTGACCAACAGCACGGGTACGGCTGTCACGGAGGTCGAAGTCATCCACTCAGGATCTGACGCCGCATCCAAGGACGGAAATCCCGCAACCTATCGAGCCGGTTTTTTCGCTGTATGTGCCGGCGCCATCAACTCCGCGGTGATTCTGCTCGCGTCTGCGAACGACAAGTATCCTACCGGGCTCGCCAACCGCTCCGACCAGGTTGGCCGGAACTTCATGTATCACCAAGCGGATGCCTTGCTGGCGCTTGGCCCGGAGGGCAATGAGGACAGCTACACCAAGACCTGGGGCACAAACGATTTTTACTTCAGGGATTCCGATCCCGCCTATCCCTTCCCCCTGGGGCAGGTGCAGCCGATCGGCAGTTTCCACCTCGAGATGATGAAGGGCGATGCCCCGCCGCTCACGCCGGGCTTTGTGCTGGAGACGATGAAGCAGCACGCGGTGCCCTGGTGGCTCACGACAGAGGATCTTCCCGACCCGAACAATCGAGTGACATTGCACAACACAACGCCGGCTACTGTCGAGAATTGGCAGCCTGGACTGGCCGGCGCTCATCCCGCCGGAGACACCGGGCGCACCAACGAGTCGGAGCCTGTCAATGACTGCGCGCCGGGGCGGATTCAGCTCACATACACGCCGAATAATGTTGAGTCGTTCAATCGCCTCAAAGACCGGTGGGTCGATGTACTTAAGCGGGCCGGGCATGCGACGACTTCCATTCCGCTGCACGCGTACTTCAAAAAACGTATTCCGCTTGAGGGCGTTGGCCACCAAAACGGAACCTGTCGCATGGGCACCGACCCCGCGACCAGCGTGCTTGACCCGCATTGCAAGGCTCATGACCTGGACAATCTCTATGTCGTCGACGCTTCCTGCTTTGTGTCGGCGAGTGCAGTCAATCCCTCATTGACCATCATCGCTAACGCCATTCGGGTTTCGGATCATTTGCTGGCGGAACGGCTCAATTAGAGCGTCCACTGGGTTACAGAGCTCTCAGCCGTCCCTGCGGGACTGGTCTTGCTGGAACGTACACCCAGCACTGCGTGCTGGGCTATTTTCAGCCGTCCCTTCGGGACTGGTCCCGATACTGCTTGAGGGCTGGTTTGTCTTCGAAGTGCGATCCAAAGCGGCGGATCGAAAATGCCAATTCTAGATAGAAGCTTTGGCCTGCGCGGCGCGGAATGCCTCGTAGCGCGCCTTGGTTTCCGCATTTGCGGGGTAAAGGCCAGGCAGGGGCACCCCGGCCTGCACCTCGGCCATGATCCAGGCT
>DASRRN010000706.1:0-5359 GCA_035695685.1 Acidobacteriaceae bacterium
AACGTGATGCGTGTCGAGACCGACCAGCAAGGGCTTCGCGTTACCCAGAGCTTTTTTATCAAGAACGATTCCAACCCGCCCCGCACCCAGTTCAGCAAGACTTCCTACGATTTCTATCTGCCGCCTAATGCGCAGATCGAAGGGTCGGCGGCGATGGCTCCGGGGGGAATGCCGGTACAGTCTTCGCCCATGCCTCTGGGTGAGAAGGGCCACTATGCATTTCTCTTTCCTCTGCGCCCAGGTGTAACGCAGTTTCAACTCAGCTATCACCTGCCCTACTCCGGCAGCCTCGCCTTTGACCAGCGCTTCGCCGGCCCGACCGACAGTTTCGTGGTCATGATGCCCAAGAGTATGAGCTTCAAGCCAAGTGGCGGCGTATCCTTCGAACCGCTGAACGAGACCCCGGGTGCTCTGACATTTCTGGCTCGCAACGGTTCCCCATCGCGTCCATTCGCGTTCACCGTCTCCGGCTCTGGCGCCATGCCGCGCGATACGCAGGCCGAAAGCCAGGCCAACGACAGCTCCGCGGCGGCCCAGTCGGGGAGTGCAGCAGCGAACGATACTCGCCCGGGGGGTGGTCTAGGCGTGCCGATCGATACACCCGATCCACTGGATAAGTACAAATGGTGGATTATAGGAGCGATCACCGTGGTGTTCGCTATCGGTGCCGGATTCATGCTGCGCCGTCCGGGAGACGCCGAAACTGCGGAAGCGGATGCACCTGTTCCGGCTGCCAAGGGTTTGCCGGCTAGCCCAGGTGGCCTGCTGGGAGCGTTGAAGGACGAGCTCTTCTCGATTGAGACGGACCATGTTCAGGGGCGTCTTACCGATGCCGAGTACGAGCAGCAGAAGCAGGCGCTGGAGCTGGTTTTACGCCGTGCTCTAGCCAAAAAGCCCGCCTGATGTGCTTGGTTCGAGCAACAGCAGGTCCCTCCACTACGCTGCGCTCCGGTCGGGATGACACATTTTTCTCGACCGCAAAACAGAATTGTCATCCCGACCGGAGCGCAGCGTAGTGGAGGGACCTGCTGTTCTCAACCTGACTCTAAAATCAGATTCGCATACTGCGTGGTGTCGCCCGTGCGGATCAGGCCGATGGCTTGTGGCACTCTCCGCTTAAAGATCACATGAGGTTCGTAAAGAATCGGCGTGCCGTTCAGAGCCTCAGTAAATGCGTTCTTGGTCGCCGGCTGGTTTGCTGAAAGAAACTCTTCAGCCATGAAAGCCTGCGCAATGACGAAGTTCCTGGTAAGAGCCTGTAATACGTCCAGCACTCTGGGTATGTCGTCGATTAAAGAAATATCTACCGTTTCGATCTGCGGCCAAAAAGGAAATCCCCGGTCAGAAATGACCAGGGTATTCGTATGCCGGATCCGGCAGAGAAGAGAGTTGATGGCGGGATTGAGAATGCCTGTCTTAAGCACGCCAACCAGAGTAAACCATGTGGGAATCCCTTACTTCGGTAACTGTGACTAGAGGGAAACGCCGCGCTTCCAGGGGATGAAGTCGTGCTGATCAAGCTGCTCGGCCTTGGTTCGCACCTTGCCACTGGCCACTTCGAGAATCAAACCCAGAATCGATTCACCCACCTGCTCGATCGTCGTTTCCCCGCGGATAACCGCGCCGGTGTCGATATCAATAATGTCTGACATGCGCTCCGCGAGGCTGGTGTTGGTGGAGACCTTGATCACCGGCGCGACCGGATTGCCGGTTGGCGTTCCCAGGCCGGTGGTGAACAGAACCACATTAGCGCCCGCGCCTACCTGCGCCGTCACACACTCGACGTCATTCCCCGGAGTACAGAGCAGAGCAAGGCCGGGCGTGTCGTCGTACTCGGGATAGTCAAGAACCGCGCACACGGGCGAGGTGCCGCCCTTCCTCGCCGCGCCGGCGGACTTCATCGCGTCGGTGATCAATCCATCTTTGATATTTCCCGGAGAGGGGTTCATCTCGAAACCGGAGTGGACCGCCTTTGCCCGCGCAGCGTAATCCCGCATGAGCTGGATAAAACGGTCGGCCTCGCCCGCGTCCACACAGCGATTGATGAGACTCTGCTCCATTCCACAAAGCTCGGGAAACTCCGACAGGATCGACTTCGCGCCCAGAGCGGCCAGCATGTCGGATACGTGGCCGAGCGCAGGATTGGCAGAGATGCCGGAAAATCCATCGGAGCCGCCACACTTCAAGGCTACTGTGAGCTTGCTCAGAGGAGCAGGCTTACGCGTGAGGCGGTTGGCTTCCACCAGACCTTCAAAAGTAGCGCGAATGGCTTCAGAAAGCATGGCCGATTCAAGGCCGGACCGCTGTTGTTCAAACATCAGAACCGGCTTGTGCAGCGCCGGGTCCCGCTCGCGAAGCGCATCCATCAGTATCGACGGCTGGGCGTTCTGGCAACCGAGACTCAACACCGTGGCGCCGGCAACGTTCGGATGATGAATGTAGCCCGCGAGCAGCCCGCAGAGCGCCTTCGAATCCTGGCGGGTGCCGCCGCAGCCGCCTTCATGCACCAAAAACCTTACTCCATCGACATTCGGAAAGATCCGCTCAGGTCGATCCGAAGTGAGATCAGCGCGCTCCGTTGCTCGCGGACCCTGATGGTGCTGGGCGATCAGTTGACGCACTTGCTGGCGATAAAGTTTCGGCCGTCCGTAACCAAGCTCTTCTTCAAAGGCATCGCGCAGTGCTTCCACGTTACGGTTTTCACAAAAAACCAGCGGGATCACCAGCCAATAATTGCGCGTGCCAACCTGGCCGTCCGTACGATAATAACCGTCAAAAGTGCGGGAAGACCAACCCGAGACGTTGGGCGCTGACCAGGAATAATTGCCCACCTTGGGACCGAAGCCGGAGGCATCATGCTGCACATTTCGCGTGCTGAGCAGGCCACCGCGGGGGATCGCCTGGCGGACCAGCCCGACGACTCCACCGTACATGATGACCTCATCTCCGATGGCCAGATCACGGATGGCAAACTTTTGCTTGGCGGGTATTTCGGATTGCGGAGTGTACTGCTCCCCGGAAAAGGTGATGGCTTCGCCGGCGGGTAGTTGGGTCAGTGCTACAAGTACGTTGTCTTTGGGGTCGATCCGGAGTATTTTTTCGGCAGCCATTTCTTTTCGCCGGCACTCTGCCGTGGATATAGACTCAATGTAGCGCTTAATGTATCGGTGGTCAAACCAACGGCCGCCAATCTACCCTGAAAGAAAACAGCCCCGCGCATGAGTGCTTCCATTTTTGATTTGCAGGGAAAGACCGCCGTTGTTGTCGGCGGCACCACCGGCATCGGCCATGCTCTGGCTCTCGGGTTGGCGGACGCGGGTGCGGATGTTGTCGCCTCATCGAGACGGCCGGAGCAGGTGGAGCAGACGGCCGCCCAGATCGAATCCAAAGGCCGTAAGACACTGCGCCGCACCTCCGACGTGCACGATCGCTCTACTCTGGAAGCACTGCGCGATGACGTCTTGAGTGCGTTTGGCAAAGCGGACATTCTGATCAATTGCGCCGGCATCACCAAGCGCGCGCCCACACTCGACTTTTCCGAAGCAGACTGGAACCAGATCATCGACACCAATCTGACCGGCACCCTGAGGGGTTGCCAGGTTTTCGGAAAACATATGCTCAGCCGCGGCTACGGACGCATTATCAACATCGCATCCCTCGCCACTTACGTGGGGTTGTTCGAGGTCGCCGCATACAGTGCCAGCAAGGCAGCGGTAGGGGCTTTGACCAAAGTCCTGGCCGTGGAGTGGTCCCGCCATGGAGTGCTGGTCAACGCGATTGCTCCCGGGCTATTCCGCACCAATCTAAACGCAAATCTGCTCGACAGTACGGAGCGCGGACGGGAATTCAAGATGCGTACTCCCATTGGCCGCTTTGGCAAAACAGAAGAGCTGGTGGGTGCGGCCGTGTACCTGGCCTCAGATGCAGCATCGTTTGTATCGGGCGAGATACTGGTGGTCGACGGCGGCTTTCTGGCCAGCGGAGTCAATCAATAACGATGGAATACAGGAAGCTCGGGCAGACAGATCTCAGCCTATCTTTAATCGGCTTCGGAAGCGCTACGCTGGGGGACGTTTTCGGCAACGTCGACCCCAGTGACGCAATCAGGGCGGTTCACCTGGCGGTGGACAGTGGCATCAACTTCTTCGATTCGTCACCCTATTACGGGATTACCCTGGCGGAAACGCGGCTGGGTCAGGCCCTCGCGGGCAGACGCAAACGCGTCGTCCTGGCGACCAAGTGCGGACGCTACGGGTTCGACGAGTTCGACTTTTCCGCCAGGCGCGTGACCGCCAGCATCGATGAGTCGCTGCGACGGTTGCAGACCGATTACATCGATCTGTTTCAAGTTCATGATGTCGAGTTCGGGGACGTGGAACAGATTATCCATGAGACCTTGCCGGCCTTGCGGAAACTGCAGCAACAGGGGAAGGCGCGCTACATCGGCATCACGGGGTATCCGCCCAAGCTTCTTAGGCGCATTGCCGAGGCTGTGCCGGTCGATAGCATCCTTACCTATTGCCGCTACAACCTTATCAATACAGACATGGACGGAATTCTTACCCCCTTCGCCCGGGAACACGGAATCGGGCTGATCAATGCTTCTGGTTTGTGCATGGGTCTTCTCACCGAGCACGGGCCGCCGGATTGGCACCCCGCCCCACAGCAAGTACGGGATGCGGGCAGAAAAGCTGCGGAATTTTGCCGCGCGCATGGAGCGGATATATCGAAACTGGCCCTGCGCTTCTGCCTGAACCACCCCTTCGTCTCCAGCACACTTATCGGTATATCCTCGACACGTCAAGTGGAGACGAGCCTGGAGCTGCTCAACAGCTCCACCGATCAGGAGCTGCTGGCCCAGGTCAAAGCTATTCTGGCGCCGGTGTTCAATTACGTTTGGCCGTCAGGGCGGCCGGAGAATCAAGAGTAACCATGAAAGCATTCGTAATGAAAGAGCCCGGCAACGTGGCAATCGAAACAGTGGCGGATGCAGTCGCTACCAATGATGACGTGTTGCTGAAGGTTCGCATGATCGGACTTTGCGGAACCGACCTTAGCTCGTTTCGGGGTAAGAATCCGCTGATCACCTTTCCTCGCATTCCGGGTCATGAGGTCGCAGCGACCATCGCCGAACCGAGCAAAGCGCATCCGGAACTTCCCGCTGGAATGGACGTTACGCTTTCTCCCTACTTTGGCTGCGGCCGCTGCCCCGCGTGCTTGCGAGGACGGCCGAATGCCTGTCAATTCAACGAGACGCTGGGCGTACAACGCAACGGGGCAATGACGGAATACATCGCCGTTCCAGCCACCAAACTCTACCCTGCCCGGCTGACCATCAAAGAACTCTGCCTGGTCGAAC
>DASRRN010000707.1:0-6854 GCA_035695685.1 Acidobacteriaceae bacterium
GTCGTCGGCGATCCCAATGGCAAGATGGATATCGTAGCCGTCGCTGGTCTCTGGATGCGCGATGAGAGTGGGGCGCCGGCCAGGGCGTATGAGCACATCTGTTGGGATGGTTGCATGTTCCCCAACTCCACCATGCTCGCACCGAAGACCTGGAACGACATACTGGGGACGTTGATCGCAGTGCGAAACGCCCACGGCTGGGACTAACATACGGGGCCTTATGGAGGAAATAATTTCTGAACGAAGGGCACGGCTTCAGCCGTGCCGCTCCAGTCAGCGGCCCATGAGGGCTTTAGCCCCTGAGGTACGTTTTTCTTTCGGAAGTATACGGCCATTAGGTTGTACCCAAATCTTTGCAATAACTTCGCTGAGAGATGATCTCCCAGCCGCGCCCTGAAGGAGAAAAAATGTCACCCAACTACATAAGACCCCCCCTCATCGCCGCGATCTGTCTCCTCCTGATTTATCCATCGCATGGATACCAGGCCCCCGCCCGTCATACCGGCGGAGGATTCACGCAGCCAGAACCAATCGACTTCAACGATCACGAAGGCTGGACGCAAATCTTCGATGGCAAGACGATGCATGGTTGGGACGGGTCCCCGGAGGTATGGCACGTCGAAGACGGCAGCCTGGTGGCCGAATCCAGTCCCGAGCATCCTTCGGGCACAACCAACATCCTTTGGCGTGGTGGCGAGCCATCCAACTTCGAGCTCAAGGTGGAAATGAAGCTCGAAGGCGCGGGCGCCAATGGAGGCATTCAGTATCGTAGTCTCAGCGCCCCGCCGCCCCCCGGGCAGATGGTGAAATATCCCAAGTGGAACGTGAAGGGTTATCAAGCCGATTTCGACTACGGCAATAAATACACGGGCCAGCTTTACGAACAAGGCACCGGTCGCGGCATCATCGCCTGGCGCGGCCAGATGGTCCAAACCGATCAGGGTAAAAAGCCGCGGCTGCTAGGCACGCTTGGAAGCTCAGACGAACTCAAGTCCTACATCAAAATCGGTGATTGGAATCAGTACGAAGTCGTCGCCGATGGAAACACGCTGATTCATATCGTCAACGGACACGTAATGGCCGTTCTCGTCGACACCGATCGAACATTCAGTCAATCAAAGGGACTGATCGCCTTCGAGATAGAAGGCGGAGGCGTAGTAAAGATCTCACACCGAAACATCTGGTTAAAGAATCTACCTTAGGGGCTTATACCCGGCCACAGACGACGGGTGCCCCACACCCCCGATTTCCTGTGGAGATTAGTGGGTTCCGCGCGCTTCATGCGCCTTTCCTTAAAGAAAGGCGCACACGCGGTCTTGTCCAGCGCGGCGTACAGGAAATTCGGGGCATCTCGCTCGTTTTTTGCGAGATGTGGGATACCACTGCCCTAAACCGGCAACTTTCAAACTATCAACCAATGTCCAGGTTTTTAAAACGCGAGACGATCCTTCTTAGCGTCCAACTTCTTTCCATCCACATCGGGAACCTTTTTCAAATCATCGATGGTCTTAAAATCCCCATTCTTTTTCCGATACTCAACCACTGCCGCTGCTTCCGCAGTACTCAATCCCAAATTGCTTTCAAGCTGCGTGGCCGACGCCTTATTCACATTGATCGGGCCCGAACTCGCCGGAAAATTCTTCACCAGATAATCCAGAATCTCCGTGAATTCATCGTCGGTACCCACCGCGCCAAATCCCGCCATCTTGGTGATGGTATTTTCCCAGCCTGCGCGATCCTGGCCATTGGCGATCACGTTATCTGGGGAATGACATGTGCTGCAAAGCCGAATCAGGGTATCTTTTCCCGGTCCCGCTGGAAGTTCAGGATGCGATGGATGCGTCTGTGTCTGCTGCGCTGGTGAAGGCTGTTGCGCATAAAGCGTCGTCGACATCACGGAGGAGGCGCAAAAACACAACGCCCAGGCGGAAGTCCTCGTCAATTTTGTGCCATGCCGTTTCACGACTGCTCCTTATACCTCAGTATATCTACCAGCTGTAGCGGTTCAAGCAAGAACCGGCTAGTCTCAAGCGTGGCAATCATAACCCTGGGTTAGAGTGTATAAGTTGTGGGCTCCACCAGAAGCAATCGAGAGGGAAACCATGAGACGTCGCCACTTTCTGCTCAGCGCGGCCGCGACAGCCTTGGCGGCGGCCAGCAACAATGCGTTTGCCGCACCTCCCGCCGACCATGCGGTTGGTCCGCTGAAGATCGAAGCAGTAGAGCTGCTTGAGTTGCATGGCAGGTACACCAGCGAAGGCGGCATCAACGCGCAGCCCCAGGTGAACCCATTGGACGTCTACGACGACCTGCGTCCCGCGCCCTATGCGGACAAGCCGTCCGGATCGAAGGAGGTGCATACCAGCGCGGTCTACGTGCGGATCAAAGTCGCCGGTGGTATCGAAGGTCTCTACGGTCCCATTGAGAAGAGCGCGGCGATGGTAGTGCAGCAGGAGCTGCGCCCCTTCCTCCTCGGCAAAGACGCGCTTGCAGGCGAGGCCCTGTGGGACGAAATGTATCGCTCCAACCGTCACTCGCGCGATGGATTCTTCATGATGGGCATCAGCGCCGTCGACAACACCTTGTGGGACGTGCGCGGCCGTTACTATGGCGTGCCGGTGTACCGATTGCTTGGTGGTCCGACCCGCTCATCCGTGGAGATGTATGCCAGTTGCCTCGGATTCTCGCTTGAGCCGGAAGCAGTACGCACCCGCGCGCTCGCGATCAAGCGCGAAGGTTTTCGCTATCAGAAGTGGTTCATGGGCTACGGTCCGGGCTCCGGGCCTGAAGGTATGCAAAAGAATGTCGACCTGGTCCGCATTCTCCGCGAAACCCTCGGCGACGATACCGAAATCATGTTCGACGCATACAGCGGATGGGATCAGGATTACGCGCTGGAGTGGGCCCACCGGGTGGAACAATACCGCCCGCACTGGATGGAAGAGGTCACGCACCCCGAAAAGATTGAGAGTTTCGCCGCCATCCGGCGCAGCACCACCATCCCCATCGCCTCTGGCGAGCACTTCTATGGCAGATGGGAAGTAGAGCGCTACCTGCAGGCTGGCGCCCTTTCCGTAGTCCAGGCCGACCCGGAGTGGTGTGGTGGCGTCTCCGAGCTGGTGCGCATAGGCACGGTTGCCTCGCTGCATGACGTACCGGTCATTCCCCACGGGCACAGCCTGCGTGCGGCAATACACGTTATCTCCAGCCAGTCGCCAATGACCTTTCCCTTAGGAGAGTACTTAGTCCTCAAGATGAGACACTACTACCACTTCGAGAGTAATCCGCTGGTTCCGGAGAAGGCGCACATCACGCTGCCGGCTGGCCCAGGTTTCAATGTGCAACTTGATCCCGCTAAGATCGAGTCGCAAACAATTCTCAAATTGGAATCGTAGGTGCATACTTTGACTGACGTTTGTCGAGCACTTCTTTTAAGAGTCTGTGTGAGAAAGAAACCGCAGCTCCATCCGCTACGCTCTCTGCCCCCACGAAACAACTCTGTACGAAGGGCACGGCTTCAGCCGTGCCGTAAATTCTTCGGACATACGCGGCTTTAGCCGCTGAGGTTCGGCTTTTGCCGCCGCTTCCAAGCGGCTGAGCGCGAGGAATGAAAAGCGTACCTCAGGGGCTAAAGCCCTCATCTTTTCGATTCTTGCACGAAGGGCACGGCTGAAGCCGTGCCCTTCGTGCAGAGAGAGTTTTTCCGCAGCCTGTCCTGCTACTCAACCGCGCGCAGCCGCTGCCTTGCGGGCGACCAGCATGAATCCTTTATCACGTGCCGCATGTTCCAGAGAGGCCAACTGCTCCTGCGCAAGTGCCGTGTGTCCCGATCGCTTTTCCAGCTTGGCGTTGGCCAGCATGGCGTCAAATTCGACACCCACGAACCCGTGTGCGCGCGCGTCTCTAAGCGCCGTTTGCAACTTCCCTTTGGACAATTCAGGATGATCGGACGCCAACAGTACGCGCCCGGATGCGACGTCATACTGCAACTTGCTCAGCAGATTCTGGCTTCGGGCGGCAAGATCCCGCGATCCTTCCATCTCTTTTTGCGCCTCCGCTTGCTTGCCTTCCGCCAGCAATGCTTCGCTTAGCCCGATGCTGGCGAGCAATTCATCATCTGCCTGTTGTTCCAGATGGAACTGCTCTTTCCATTGCCGCAAAATGTTTTCACCCTCGGCCGCCCGTCCATCCTCAACCGCCAGGCGCGCCAGTTGCACCTGGCTTTCCCCCACGGCCTGTCTTTCGCCGATCTGTTTTCGAAACGTCAGCGCTCCTTCATAGGATTTGCGAGCCTGGACCAGATCTCCGCGGTCTTTATAGACATCTCCGAGCCCGCTCAGCACGTAGGCCACGGCACTCTTACTTTCAATTTCCTCGGCAGTCGCCTTGGCTTTGCGATACTGGGTCTCTGCGGCATCCAGTCTGCCGCTCTGCCTGCAAAGATCTCCCAGGTTGTTAAGCGTGAGCGCCACGCCCTCCTTATCCTCAATCGCCTGGTAGTCGGGGACCGATGCTTCCAGCATCTTTTCTGCTTCGCTCAACTTCCCTTGACTGAGGCGTGCCGCGGCCAGATTACCCATGGCAACAGCAACCCCCTCCGGGTTGCCTACCTCACGGAACTGCTCGATGGCTCTCAGAAGGATTTGCTCGGCACCCACCATGTCGCCTTGCTGATAGTGAAGCCCGGCGAGATCGGTCAACATCGTCGCCTCGCCATTACGATCACCGGTCGCTACCGCACTCTGTCGGGCGAATTCACAGTCGCTCAGCGCTTCCTGCACAGAAGTGCCCATGCCCACTCCCTGTTGACATAGAAAACCGTACGTCCGCGCCACCAGCACAGGGCGATCCTGGGCACGGCCTTTTTCGATTGCGGCTTTTGCCGCGGCGCGCGCTTTGTCGAAATCCTGGCCGATCCATGCCGAGGCCTCCGTCATGTCGATACGTGCATCATCGCCTACGGGCGCAGGCAGGCGTCGAAGCGCCGCAAGCGTCTTCAGAGCGGCAGACGGTTGGATGTTTATCTGAGCAGTGGCCAGCAGAAGACCGTAGTCCAGGCTGTCGGGAAACAGATGGAAGAGCTGGCCATAGGTTTCGACCGCTCTGGGCCCGTCATTCATGGCTCGCCAATACTGGCCTTCGATCAGCAGGCGGTCTTCCTGCGCCAGGTCCGGGGAGAGCTCCCGCGCCTGCTGCGCTTCGGCACGAGCCTTGTTCGTATAGCCAAGATGCCACCAGACCTCCGACAATGCGGAGTGGGCCAGCGGGAATCGAGGGTCGGCGGCCACTGCCTTGAGCAACAGATCTCGCCCGCTGAGAAAGTCGAAAGCCCAGAGCTTTTCACGTCCCTCTACATAGAGTCTGGCGCTCCGCTGGTCAGCCGGCAGGGCGAGTCGAGCCGCACTGGCATCTCCTGATGAGTTAGCCCTAAGGCCCAGTCTCTGGCGAAGTCGCGAGCCCGCTCGGGAGGCCAGGTCGAACAGATTGTTTTGCTCCCCGGTAATCGCGTCTTCGGCGATGGTTTCTCCATTCGCCGTATCCTGTACGCGCAGATCAAGTCTTATCTGCTTGCCATGATTTCCCGGCAGCGGCGTATATGAACCGAGCACCACTACGTCCGCACCCGGGTTTGTCCGCAGGCGTTCCAGAGTCTGTCTCGACAGGCTGGCGCCTTCGGCAGACGGCAATTCACGCTTGATCCGGGCGATGTCTTCGCCGGATACCATGCGCAGGTCGCCGCGGGTCCCTAATTCGGTGTCCAGCATTTCCGAGAACACCGGCGAGAGCCAATCGTCTTCCGGGCGGCCGGGCAAATTGCGAAATCCGAGCACAGCCACCGAGCGCCGCAACCGTACTTCCGCTGCCACGCTGGACTCCGCATTCGGGGAGACATAAGGCGGCTTGCCATGGAAACGGAAAGACACGGCCGCAACCCCCAGCACGAGCACCAGCCCGGCCCCTGCCCAGTAACCCCAGTGCGCAGGGAACGTGGGGTTCTGTGGATTTACCCGGAGGCCGCCGGCAATCTCTGGCGGCACCGTTGCCCCTTCGGGAAGCGCCCCTGGCTCTGCGCTTCTTTGTTCGCCCTCCACGGTTACCGGCGCCACAAAGCGATATCCCCGGCGAGGAATCGTCGCGACATAGTGGGGCGCCTCGGCATGGTCATTCAGCGATTCCCGTACTTTGCGGATCGCCACCCCAAGGCTATTGTCGAACTCCACAAATGTGTTTTCCGGCCAAAGGCGTTGCCGCACTTCCTCCCGGGTGACGATCTCGCCCGCTCTCTCCACCAGCATCAGCAGCAGCCGGTAAGGAAGATCCTGGAGCTTCACCCGGATCCCATTACGCGCAAGAGTGCCTTCCTCCGGGTCCAGCTCGAAGGGACCGAAGCGATAGCGAGTCCCGTTTGTCGACACTCCCGTCATGTCCTCTCCGGACTTGTTTTATATCAGGGCACTACCTTAAGCCGGGCCGTTGAGGCGCAACAAAGATTTGGGAAAGAACTCAAAGGGCGCAAAAGCGGTACCCCCAAACCTTGGAACCCGCTGGCCAGGTCCAACGCCATTGTATTCAGTTAATGGAGGGTTGCAAGTAACTCTAGAACAATGGGTTTGCGGGTTAATGCACACTTAAGCGCCAGTTCTGTTGACCATTTCGGAGTTATCCCTCAAAGTCACGGGGAAATGTAACACGCGACCGGCGGCCGGGGAGAAAAGATGGCAAAGTTTTGCGGTCAATGTGGTTCGTGCTTGAACGATACGGCATTGTTCTGTGGAGGGTGCGGTGCAAAGCTGCCCGTTGCGGCCAACAGCCCAGCCCCAGTGACACCGTCGGCTACCCCGGGTGCGCAGCCT
>DASRRN010000708.1:0-9211 GCA_035695685.1 Acidobacteriaceae bacterium
CTCTCGGATCACCTGGCACTCTTCACGCAGTGGTTTTATCGACCCGCTGCACGGTCTACGGGAGAGATGATCTTTGCAGGGGTGAATGGGGAGGTGCCGCGGAAGGTGCTGCTGCGGGCGATTTCCCGGGTGGCTGCGCGCGCCAACAGCGCTAACCCGGAGGAGCTGGCCAAACCCCCGATCCAATGGCACGCGTAATGGGGCCGGATCGAAAGAAATTTTCTCCAGTGAAGCGTACCAGTCACCGCTCCGATGCTTTGTATCAGGGCACGACTTTTGTCGGGCCGTAAAGGATGAACAGAGAATTGGGCTTTAGAGTCTGAGTGAGAGCCGGAGAGAAACCGCGGATCCATCCACTAAGCTCTGCCCGCTATGAAACAACTCTGAACGAAGGGCACGGTTTCAGCCGTGCCGTAAATGGCGGAGTTGATGAGGGCTTTAGCCCCTGAGGTACGGCTTTCATAATCGGTTACTGATGTCTTCCAATGGATACTGCCTTCAGAAATCTGCGGTTCTCACACACCCGCTAAAAGAGCGTGCCTGAGTAGCGCGGTTGAGACGCGGGGTACTCATGGCGCTGCAGGTTTCCGCTCTGGGTCCGGCATTTCGCTAGCCAACTCAGAAAATAATTTTCCTGAAATGCGAAGAAAACTACCCTGAATCGCATATATACAGGCAACAACCCAAATAATGGGTTGTGACGTTCTCCTGGTCAAAAGGGGCAAGATGCTCAATTTAATACCTTGAGCATCTTGAGCATCTTGAGCGCCTTCATGAAACAAAGGACTTAGCCGCCAACATCAAGCAATCGGTGCACAATCCGCGCCTGCTTCGCTCTTATCAAACTCCTGTACACTGAGGGTAATCGAGGGGTAATCATGGTTGAATTGGTGCCATCCATCCTCTCTGCCGACTTCTCGAAGCTGGCCCTGGAAATCGAGGCCGCCGAGCGGGGTGGCGGCTCTGTCATTCATATCGACATCATGGACGGCCACTTCGTCCCCAACCTGACCATGGGACCACCGGTGGTCAAGTCGCTGCGCAAGGTCACCAGCCTGCCGCTGGACTGCCACCTGATGATCGAGAACCCCGACGACTTTATCGAAGAATTCGCGGCGGCCGGAGCTAATTGGATCAGCGTTCACTACGAAGCCTGCCGCCATCTGCACCGTACCCTGGAACTGATCGGCCAACACGGCATGGAACCTGCCGTGGTCATCAACCCGGCCACTCGGGTCGATTTTCTGATCGATATTCTCCCTATGGTCCATCACGTGCTAGTGATGAGCGTGAATCCTGGCTTTGGAGGTCAAAAATTCATTCATTTCTCGCTGGGGAAGATCCGGCGGCTGGTCGAACTACGGGGGGAACTTGATCTCAACTACAGAATCGAGGTGGATGGGGGAGTGGCCCATGACACGATCGCCTCGGTGGTTGAGGCCGGCGCGGATTTACTGGTCGCCGGCAGCGCCGTTTTTGATTCCGGCCATCCCGAGAAAGAGGCTCGGGTGCTGTTAAAAATGGCCCGGGAGGCAGAACAGGGTTGCCCAGCCTAAATTTTCCCTTCCAGGCGGGCCGCCGCCATTTACCATTGCGTAAGTAAGTAATGCTGGCCGCGGTGGCGGGGCGCCACTACCGGTCACGATTTTGGCTCTGGCCGAGCCCCTGCCCATGAGGTGCTATGCAGCGTTTTCTATTCCGGCTCTCCACCCTATGTCTTCTTTGCGCGCTCCCCGCGTGTGCTCAGTTTGGCATCTTCAAGCCCTCCAAACCGTCGACGGTTCCGACGCCCAACGATCCGCTTGCGGGTCACGCTTCCAAGCAGCCGGATAAAGAGCTTTTCGATAAGGCTCTGAATGCCATGAAGAAGGGTAAGTTTGATGTGGCGCGGCTGGATTTGCAGACATTGCTGAACACCTATCCGGAATCGGAATACCAGATGCGCGCCAAGCTTCTGGTCGGCGATAGCTGGTTCAAGGAAGGGGGCACCGCCGCCCTAACCCAAGCCGAGGGCGAATATAAGGACTTCATCACGTTCTTCCCAAATACACCGGAAGCTGCCGAAGCGCAGGAGAAGGTCGCCGACATTTATTACATGCAGATGGAAAAACCTGACCGCGACCCGAAGAATGCCGAGCAAGCGGAGCAGGAATACCGGACCATGATCCAACAGTTCCCCGATTCCACCTTTGTACCCCGGGCCAAGCAGCGGCTGCGGGAAGTGCAGGAAGTACTGGCGGAGCGGCAATACCAGGTTGGGATTTTCTACGCCTCGCACGAGAACTGGGCGGCGACGATTGCCCGCCTGCAGACGGTAACTGACAGCTACCCGCTCTACAGCCATAGCGACCTGGCGCTGATCGGCCTGGGAGACGCTTATGCGGCTGAAGCCCGCTATGTTCAGGGCCTGGCAAAAATCGATCCCAAGGCCAAGCAAGAGCTCATGAAGGCCTACGATGACCAGGCGGCTGACGCGTACTCCCGCGTGGTGACCCACTACTCGATGGCGGCGCACGTTGAGGACGCCCGTGAGCGCCTGATCGCACTCAATCGCCCGGTGCCCGAACCTTCCAAAGAAGAACTCGCCGAAAGCGAGGCTGAAGAGCAAAGCCGCACGGGCATCACCTTCAAGGATCGTGCCCTTCTGCTGGTCAAGCGTGGTCCGGTCACGGTGAATGCTGCCCGTATCGGGGAGCCGACCCTGACTGATCCTCCGCCGGTTACGGCGCCCGATGTACATAAGCGGGACTCGGCACTGTTTACGGCAGCTCTCAGCAACCAGCCGCTGCCATCATTGAAGCCTGCCGGCGCCGCTCCAGCTACCGCAGAAGCCAATGGAACTGGTGCGGCCGCACCTGGCTCCGGCTCGACCCTTCAGTTGGAGAACGTGAGTGGCGCACCTGCGATTGGGGCCAGTATTGTGAGTACGGGTGAAGACGCGGGCCAGGCTCCTGCAGGCCAAGCTCCTGCAAGCCAGGCTCCTGCAGCCTCTGGGCCCACAGCGGGGGCGCCAGTAGGCCCCGCTGTCACTGCTGAAGGCGCAGCTGCGGCCGCGGCCGCAGCTGGGGTACCGGGCGCGCAGAACCAGGGCGGATTGGCGACGGTCGGTCCGACCAATACTCAACCTTTGCCTCCCGTGGAGAAGCCGGCGGATGCTCCGCCGCAAACCAACGACGTGCATACTGGGACCGCCGCACAAGTGCAGACTGGCACGGACGCAGGCGCCACCAATGCGAAATCGAAAAAGAAGACCCCGGCGCCCAAGTTTGATTCGAGCGAGGAGTCTTCCTCTTCCAGCAAACACAAGAAAAAGAAGGGCCTCGACAAACTCAACCCGTTCTAGAGCATGATCAGAGTAGCGATGATGCCCTCTGGTGTTGAAAGAAGACGCCCCCATGCCCCGTGATCTGCCCAAAGCCTACGACCCGGCCGCGATCGAAGATCGTTGGGCGGCCTACTGGGTCGAAGAGGGGCTGTTTGACCAGCCCCACGCTGCAGATACCACTTCTGCGCGTGCCCACCCTGTCTTTTCCGTGTTGCTCCCCCCGCCCAACGTTACTGGCCGGCTGCACATGGGGCACATGCTGGAGCACACCGAGATTGATATCCTCACTCGCTGGCACCGCATGTGCGGAAACCTGGCTCTGTGGATTCCCGGTACGGATCATGCCGGCATAGCCACCCAGTTGATGGTCGAGCGCCAGCTTGCCGAAGAGCACAAAACGCGCCAGCAGCTGGGCCGCGAAGCCTTTGTCGAACGGGTGTGGCAATGGAAACAGCATTACGGTGCGGCCATCCTCGACCAGATGCGGCGTCTGGGCACCAGCGTCGACTGGTCGCGCGAGTACTTCACCATGGATGGACCCCGCTCTGCAGCCGTGCGCGAGGCCTTCGTCCGGCTATACGAGCAGGGGCTCATTTATCGCGGCGCTTATATCGTCAACTGGTGTCCGCGCTGCCAAACCGCGATCTCCGACCTGGAAGTCATCCATGAAGAGCAGCAGGGTAAGCTGTGGGAGATTCGCTACCCCATCGTGGGCGAGAACGGCTTCGTTACCGTAGCAACCACCCGACCCGAGACGATGTTAGGCGACGTTGCGGTTGCCGTTCACCCGGACGATGAGCGCTATGCTCACCTGCACGGCAAGATGCTGCGCCTGCCGCTGACGGGACGGGAGATCCCCGTGGTAACCGACAGCTGGGTGAGCCGCGAGTTCGGTACCGGTGCGGTCAAGGTGACCCCGGCGCACGATCCCAACGATTTCGCCATGGGGCAACGGCAGGGCCTGCCTTCCATTAGCGTGATGGGCGAGACGGCGCACATGAACGCCGCTGCCGGCGCTTATGCAGGGCTCGACCGGTACAAAGCGCGGCAGCGGGTGCTGGCCGATCTTGAAGCCCAAAACCTGCTGGCAGGGGTGCGCGATCACGTCCATGCCATCGGCAAGTGCGATCGCTGCAAAACGGTGGTGGAACCCCTGCTTTCGACGCAATGGTTTATCCGGATTCAGCCGCTGGCGGATCATGCGATTGCCGCGGTGGAACAGGGATACATCCGCTTTACACCAGAACAATACTCGAAGACGTATTTCGAGTGGATGCGTAATATCCACGACTGGTGCATCTCGCGCCAGCTGTGGTGGGGCCATCGCATACCGGCCTGGCACTGCGCCGCATGCGGCAAGATTACGGTGGCCCGCACCACACCGGAGGTCTGCTCCCATTGTGGCAGCAACCGCATCGAGCAGGAGAAAGACGTACTCGATACCTGGTTCTCCTCCGGTCTATTGCCCTGCTCTTCGCTGGGTTGGCCGGAACACACGCCCGATCTCGACGCGTTTTATCCCACCCGCCTGCTGGTGACCGGCTTCGACATCCTCTTCTTCTGGGTGGCGCGCATGATCATGCTGGGTTGCCATTTCATGCTCGACGAGCCGATGGCAGATGGCAGCAAGCGCACGCTGCAAGACGCGGTACCGTTCCGCGAGGTGTACATCCACGCGCTGGTGCGCGACGCAGACCGGCAGAAGATGTCGAAGACCAAAGGCAACGTGATCGACCCCATCCAGGTGGTGGAACGCTTCGGGACGGACGCGGTGCGCTTCACGCTGGCCGCCATGGCCGCACCTGGTACCGACATTGCGTTCAATGAAGACCGTACCGACGGCTATCGCGCTTTTGCCAACAAAATCTGGAACGCCGCGCGCTTCATCTTTATGCAAATGGAGCGTGCCGCGGATGCCGGTATTGTTTCCGATTTGCATCAGCTTGGTGCGGAACCGGAAAACGACGCCCCGCTTGAAGCTCGCTGGATTGTTTCCCGCTTAAATCGCACCGCGGGCGAGATCAACCAGGCATTGGGGGAATACCGCTTTCACGAGGCGGCCAACACGCTCTATAGCTTCTTCTGGGGCGATTTTTGCGATTGGTACCTGGAAGTCGTCAAGCTGCGTCTCGACTTCACCGCCGCTCCTACCCCGGTTCGTTCGGCCCCGGTACGTTCGGCGCTCGCTACCCTGCTGTCGGTGTTCGAATCAGCCCTGCGCCTGCTGTCTCCGTTCATGCCTTTCATCAGCGAGGAGATCTGGCATGCGCTTTACGAAAATCACCCGCCCGCCCGGTCGATCGCGCTCACGAGATATCCCCAGGCCCGGGAGGATCTGGTGGACAGCGCAGCAGAGCAGCAGATGGAACGGACGCAGGGATTGATCGTCGCGGTCCGCGATATGCGGCGGCAACTCGGAGTGGAAGAAAAGGCCACCGTGCCTATCCTGCTCCGGGTCGCACCCGCTGAGCGACGCGACATTGAGCAGAACAGCGACATCATCAGCCGCCTGGCGAAGGTTTCGTCGATTGAATTTGTCGATAGCATGCCCGAAGGCGCTGGTGTCCGCTCGGCGCCCGGATTCGATGTGGCCGTGGTCTATGAGCGTACGATCGATGTTGCGGCGGAGTGCGAGCGTTTGAAGAAGGAGCTGGCACGGTTTGAGAAAGAGATATCCAATGCCGATCGCCAACTATCGAATGAGGGCTTTCTGGCCAAGGCTCCAGCGAACGTGGTAGAAGGACTGCGGCGCCGGGCTGCTGAACTGACCGTGCTGATTCCTAAGAACCGCGCTGCGCTCGACAGCCTCAACTGCAACCAATAAAGAGGGTGCCCGATGGACTGGAAGAGCCGGCGCGTTGAGGCAACCCTGGAACAGGCACTGGTGGAAGATCGGGCCACCAACGATGTGACCACCGCCATGACCATCGAACCAGGATTGAGGGCTTCGGGCACGGTTCTGGCCAGACAGGATTGCGTGATTTCGGGGCTGGGTTGCATCCCCCGCTTTCTAGAACTTTTCATTCGCCTGGACAAGAAGAGCTCCACCCGCTTCGAGGTCATCAACCACCCTGAGATGTTCGACGGTGTGCGGGTCAAGAAGGGCCAGGCAGTGGCCGTGATCCGGAGCAATGCGCGCGCGATTCTGGCTTGCGAACGGGTCATTCTGAATCTGATGCAGCGGATGAGCGGCATCTCTACCAGCACGCGGGAATACGTGGATGCTGTCGCCGGCACCAAAGCCAAGGTTCTGGACACCCGCAAAAACGCCCCTGGCCTTCGCGTGCTGGACAAGTATGCTGTGCGTTGTGGCGGAGGCGAGGGTCATCGTATGGATCTCTCCGACGGCATTCTGATCAAGAGCAACCACATTGCACTGGGCGGCGGCATTCCCAAGGTCGTAGCCCGCGCCTTTGCAGCACGAACGCCCGGTCAGACGGTCACCTGCGAGGTGCGGACTTTGAGCGAGCTGGAGCAGGCCCTGACCGCGGGTGTAGAGTCGCTTCTGCTGGACAACATGAGCCCCGCCGAAACCAAGAAAGCCGTGGGCATCGTGCGTGGTCGGGGACTTACGATCCCACTTGAAGCCTCAGGCGGCGTCACGCTTGAAAACATCCGCAAATATGCGCTTGCCGGAGTGGATCACATCTCCGTCGGCGCGCTGACGCAATCGACTGTCGCGGTTGAGCTGAGTATGCGCGTAACTACCGATATTTTCTAGGGTTCATGCGAAACCACAGATCTCTCCACTCCGCTACGCTCCGGTCGAGATGACAAGTTTGTTTGGCAACAGGCTAATTGCTTTCAAGGTAAAGAGGTGACTAGTTTGCCTGGAAACAGATGACCTTGCTCTCAAACAAACTTGTCATCTCGACCGGAGCGTACCCGGATTTCCTGCCTCGCTGCACTGGACACGACCACGTGTGCGGCTTTCGTTAAGGAAAGCCGCATTAAGATCGCCAACGCCACCAAACTCAACAGGAAATCCGGGGTAGCGGAGTGGAGAGATCTGTGGTTTCCTGCCCATACATCAGGACTTACTGTTGACCAGCCAAGAAGATAATTACGACCTGCCCGCTTTGGACACAGCGCTGGCGGGCACGCCCTTCGCCGGCAACTTTCGTTACTTCCCTTCCATTCACTCCACCAATGTGCTGGCTATGCGTGAGGCCGACGAGGGTGCTCCGGAAGGTATGGTCTATCTGGCCGACGAACAAACCGCGGGACGCGGACGCGGCGCCCATAGCTGGCACTCGGCGAGCGGGGCCGGTCTCTACGTCAGCATCCTGCTGCGCCCGCGGGTCGCGCCTGCGGACATACTTTGGTTGTCGCTGGCTGCGGGTCTCGCGGTGCGTGAGGCGGTCCGGCAAGTCACCTCCCTCGAGGCCGATATACGTTGGCCTAACGATCTGCTCCTGGGCAAGAAAAAGTTCTGCGGCATTCTCACCGAGCTAAACGCTGAAGTCACGCGGGTGCGCCATGCAGTGGTGGGCATCGGCATTAACGTGCACCAGGAGAGCTTTCCCGGCGAGATGGAACTCATCGCGAGTTCCCTGCGCAGCGAAACAGGAAGGGCGTGGCCCCGGCAGGATCTGCTGATTGCTTTGCTACAATCGGTTTACCGGGAAGCGCAAGCGCTCAGTGCGGAGACAGCCGGCGCGGCGACGAACATCCTCAGCCGCCTGGAAGGCGCTTCTACCTGGATTCGCGGCAGGCACGTGCATGTTGACGAGGGAGGTGGCTACTCCGGCGTCACCGCAGGTCTTGACGCGCGCGGCTTTCTTCGGGTGCGCACACCCCAGGGCCTTCGTACCGTACACTCCGGCGGCGTCCGGGATGAATGAGGGAACCCTCTATGCTACTCACCCTCGACGTCGGCAATACCAACACCGTGCTCGGCCTTTACCGGCCGACCTCTGACGAGCTGGTCACCCACTGGCGCATCAGCACAGTTCGAGCGCAGACGGTCGATGAGTACGGCGTACTCTTGCTCAACCTCTTCGCCATGAGGAAGATCGAAGCGACTGAGGTCTCCAGCGTCATCATCGCATCGGTGGTCCCTCCCCTGGAAACGACGCTGCGCCAAGTATGCGAGCGATACTTCAACCTGAAGCCCATGCTGGTGGAGCCCGGCATCAAGACCGGTATGCCCATTCTGGTGGATAACCCCGCCGAATTGGGTGCTGACCGCCTGGCTAACGGTGTCGCGGCATTCGCGAAGTACGGTGGACCGTGCATAGTGGTCGATTTTGGTACGGCCACCACCTTTGACGTGATCACGGCCAAGGGCGAGTACGTCGGTGGCGTGATTGCCCCAGGACTCGCGATTTCAGCCGAGGCGCTCTTTGCTCGCGCCGCTAAGCTGTCTCGGGTCGATGTGAAAAAGCCTGCCAAGGTGGTGGGCACAAACACTATCGCCCACATGCAGAGTGGCCTCTACTACGGCTACATCGGCCTGGTGGATGGCATCCTGGAACGTATATTGAACGAGACCCGCGTTCCCGACCCGGCGCCCGGCGACGCGTCCCCACTCCCCAAGATTGTTGCCACCGGCGGCCTGGCGCGTCGCATCATCGATGATTCCAAGTTCATCAAGACCATCGATGACATGCTCACGCTCGACGGGCTGCGCCTGATTTATGAGCGCAACCGCGTGGCCAAGGTCAAGCACGGCCACGGCGAAGCTGCGGGAAAGCACGCCTGACGCGGTCGTGCAAAATTACTTCAACTACTTTACCGAGATTGAAGAGCACTTCCAACGCCGCCGCGGGTCGCTGCTTCTGCTTTCCACCATCGACTGGGCGCTGATCGAAACCTGGCGCGAGGCGGGCATCCCGCTTTCCGCGGTGCTGCAAGGCATAGACGCCGCATTCGACAAATACGATG
>DASRRN010000709.1:0-3432 GCA_035695685.1 Acidobacteriaceae bacterium
GTTGGCGGTGCCTGAGGTTAGTTTGCATTTGTATGAAAAACATACGGCGCGGGCGGGGAGGAAGATGGGCCATCTTTCGGCGACGGCGGATACGGCGGAAGAGGCGGTGGCTCGGGTTCTCGAGGCCAAGGGGCGGTTGTAGCAATTGTAACTACAACAGTTTTACGGGGAACCCATGGTTCCGCAGCTGGGACAATCTTGCAGGTTAAGCGCTCTTCAAAGACCGACCACCGATGTCTCGGCGGTAGTACATGCCCTCGAATTCGATTCGGCCCAGTGCCTGATAGACCAACGAGAGAGATTGCTCCAGAGTTGTGGCCGCCGCCGTCACGCCGAGGACTCTGCCACCTTCAGTGACGTAATTCCCCTCTACCAGACCGGTGCCGGAGTGAAAGATCTCCACTCCCGGCACATTGGCTGCTTCCTCGAGGCCGCTGATCCTGCGCCCGGTCACGTAACTACCTGGATAGCCGGACGAGGCCGCGATCACACAAGCGGAGGCTCCAGATTTCCACCGCAGTTCGGTGTCGCCGACGCGGCCCTCAACGCATGCCTCGAGCGCCAGCAATAGGTCACTGTCCAGCCGGGTCAAAATGGCCTGCGTCTCCGGATCGCCAAAGCGCGCGTTGAACTCCAACACCATCGGACCCCGCGCGGTCATCATCAACCCGATGTACAGCACGCCCACGAAGGGAGCTTCTTCCGCCGCCATGCCGTTCACCGCCGGCACAGCAATGTGGTGCAGGATCCAGTCGCGCATCGTGTCGTCCACCATGCCATCGCTGGAGTAGGCGCCCATACCTCCGGTGTTCAGCCCCTTATCGCCCTCCCCAATGCGCTTATGGTCCTGCGCAGGCACCAATGGCACTACATGCTTTCCATCGGTAAGGGTCAGGAAGGAGACTTCTTCGCCGGTTAGAAACTCCTCGATCACAATGGAGGATTGCGCACGTCCGAGCAGCTTTCCGCCCAGCAGGCCAGAGATGGCCTCAGTTGCTTCGCGCCGCGTCTCGCACATGATCACACCCTTGCCTGACGCCAGACCATCCGCTTTGATTACGATCGGTAGGTGGAAAAGGTCGATCGAGTCCATAGCTTGTTGCTCGCTGGTGGCGACGGCGTAGGCTGCGGTTGGAATATGGTGCCGTTGCATAAAGCGCTTGGCGAAAGCTTTGCTGCTTTCCAACTGCGCGGCCTCTCGGGTGGGGCCAAAGACGGGGATACTGCGGCGTTGCAATTCGTCCACCAGTCCCAGTGACAAGGGAAGCTCAGGGCCAACCACCACCAGGTCCGGACTTTCCGCGGCCGTGACCCGTAACAGGTCGTCCATATCTCTCTGACTGGCGGGAATACAGCGCGCCAACCGGGCAATGCCTGCATTGCCCGGCGCACAAACCAGTTCGGAAACGCGATTAGATCGGCTGATGGACCACGCCAACGCGTGTTCCCGGCCTCCCGCACCAATCACCAACACTTTCATTCGCTTTCCGCCAGCCCCCTGGCAAGACTACCGCAGCAGCGCCGGACTGCGAAGAGGGGGTTAACCATAGTTAACCAAAAAATAGAAATGCAGGCTATACTGTAGGAGCAGCTACTGAAACCGAGGATCGCCCATGGCACCCGCATCTCCGCCCTCGCTTCCAGTCTCATCGTCGACGCCCGCCGCGCTGCTTTCCGATCTAAAGAGCCGCCAGTTTCTGTCGTGGTTCGGGCCGGCGTTCGTCGCCAGCATCGCCTATATCGATCCTGGAAATTTCGGAACAAATTTAATCGCCGGGACGGGGTTCGGCTACAAGCTGCTGTGGGTGTTGTTGTGGTCGAACCTGATGGCCATCCTCATCCAATATCTCTCCGCCAAGTTGGGCATCGCAACCGGAGCCACCCTGCCGGAGAATTGCCGTGAGCATTTCTCTCGCCGTACGGCGATTGGCCTATGGGTAGCTGCCGAATTGTCGGCAATGGCCACCGACCTGGCCGAGTTTCTTGGCGCCGCACTCGGCTTTTACCTGCTTTTCGGCGGCTACTTTCTCCATCTGGGCCTGGCGAGCACAACGGTGATGTGTATCGCCGCGGTTGTCTCCGCGGTCTGCGTCTTCGCCATCCTGGCGCTCGAGCTGCGGGGTTTTCGGACGCTCGAGATTGGCATCATGGTGTTTGTTTTGGTGATCGGGGTCTGTTACCTGATAGAGATTTTCCTGGTGCATCCCGACTGGCGGCAGATCGCCTACCATACCGCGGTTCCGTGGCTGGATCGGCCGAGCATCTACGTGGCGGTAAGCATGCTGGGAGCAACGGTGATGCCCCACGTCGTCTACCTGCATTCCGGCCTGGTGCAGCCGCGGCTAAAAGAGCAAGAACGGCATTTGGCGCCATCCGATGACCGCTACCTCTCCCGACTGCGCCACCTTCATCTGGAGGCGCTGGATGTTTTTACGGCGATGAACGGGGCATGGCTGGTAAATTCCGCGATGGTGATTGTGGCTGCCGCCGCCTTTGCCGGCACTGGCCGTAGCGATATGTCGATCGAAGAGGCTCACCGTACGCTAGGGCCGCTGCTGGGTCCGGCCTCTGCCACGATCTTCGCGATCGCGCTTCTGTGTTCCGGCCTTTCCTCCTCGACCGTGGGCACCCTGGCCGGGCAGATGATTCTCGAGGGGTTCCTGAAGGTACGGTTCAGCATTTTTCTGCGACGGCTGTTGACTTTGCTTCCGGCGATGATCGTCATCGGCCTGGGCCTGGATCCGCTCCGCATCCTGGTCCTATCCCAGGTGGTGCTCAGCTTTACTCTGCCGTTTGCCCTGGTCCCGCTGCTCATCCTTTGCAGCCGCCCTAGATTGATGGGTGGATTCACCAATGGCCCGATCATCAACTTTCTGGGCTGGCTGACGGTCGGGCTGATCCTGGCTCTCAACGTGGTCCTGCTGGGATTGAGCGTCTAGCACGGTTTCGCAATTAATGTGGTCTGATAGAGATCGCGAGGAGTGGTTTTCCTCGGGAGAAACAGGCTGCGGAAAAAGTCTGATCGGGCTGGAAAGCATGCCCAGGGGCTAAACAGCGTATGTGAGAACTTCAATTCCAAACTCAGCCTGCCCCGGCCTGCCGTGGGTCCCGTAGAGCCTGCCCTGAGCTTGTCGAACGGGGACGTCTGAACTTAGCCCAGGACGACAGTCCTGGGTAGATATAAGCAATCCGACCACGCCTGTCCCGGCGTGCCGTGGGTCCCGTAAGGGACGGCTGAACACAGGGGACGAGGTTTCAGCCGTCCCTGGCGGGACTAGTCCAGCTTTTTCGGTTAACCCAGGACTCACGTCCTGGGCCTCGAGTTTCTACATTTCAGAGAGGGTGGATAGATCCAAACCTGCGGAATGCGCAGTTTTCTGGAGTCACGGCTCTGATGCTTTGTATCAGGGCACGGCTTCAGCCGTGCCGTGC
>DASRRN010000710.1:0-11754 GCA_035695685.1 Acidobacteriaceae bacterium
AGGCAATACCATCGTCCAGTGGGACACCGGCACGCCCGTCGTGCTGGGCTCCGCGAACGATAACACCGGGCTCCTGGGTGCGGCGAAGCGGCCTAGTGAGGCTCCTGGCAACGCGAAACTCAGCAACTCGACTATGGCCCACTATTTCAACACTGCGCTGTTTTCCCAGCCGGCTCCATTTACACTTGGCAATGCGCCGCGCGTCCTGCCCAACGTGCGCGTTCCCGGCGTAGTCAACGCGGATATCTCCGCCTTCAAGAATAACTACATCGGGGCTATGGAGCGGTATAACATTCAATTTCGTGTGGAAGCCTTCAACGCCTTAAACCATCCACAGTTCAATGCTCCGGACTCTGGCGTGAACGACGGTACCTTCGGGGAGATCACCGGCAGCCAGGGTCAGGCAAACACCCCAAGGCGTCTGCAACTGGTGCTTAAGTTGATCTGGTGACACTGGATGGCAGGAGCCGCAGAAACTTATGAGGGAACCTCCGACCTTGCGACCATTGTTTGTGCGGCTCTTGCTGGTATTGTCCTTGTTTGCCGGGCACAGTAGTGCGCTTTTCGCCAAGGCTGTTGTCTTCTGGCAGGAGGGTTTTCCTACTGTCGCCAGCGAACCGATTTCCCGCGCGGCTTTAGAACGGGCGCTGGCTGGAGAGAACCCCGTCTTCCTCGATGTAGACGGCTTGCGCGACTCGTCTGCGTTGGCGAACGCGGACTTGCTGGTATTACCGTATGGCTCCGCCTTTCCAGCCGGGGACTGGAGCGCGATTCTCGGTTACCTGAAAGGCGGAGGCAATTTGCTCACTCTGGGAGGGCAACCCTTCCGCGTCCCGGTGACCGGGAGTAGCGGCAGCTTCCAGCAGCAGCGAGTGCAAGACACATACTCGCTCGAAGTGGGCATACGTCACACCTATGAAGTCCCGGTGCCGGCAACCGCCAAGTTTGCCTGGAAGGAAGGTTATAGCTTTCTTGAGAACACTGCGATTCAGGGCCATCGATTCTTTGCCCTTGAAGGCCAGGTGAGTGGGCTTGGCTACATGGTGGATCCCGATGGCACAAAATCCGCCGCGCCGGTTGTGGTAGGCGAAAGTGCAGGCATTTCCCGGGGACCGTCCTCCGGATCGGCTCCCCACATGGTGATGCTGGATTTCGAGCCGAATGCCGGGTACTGGGAGTCAACTGACGGCGTCGCATTGGTACGCCAAGCGGCGGACTATGCGCGCCAAGGTGCGATTCGTTTTTGGATAGAGACACTCTACTCCGCCATCCGCCCGGACGAATCTGCGCAGATAACGATCCATCTCGACAACGCACCTGCGCCACAGGCGGGCAATGTAGAAATCGAGATATCCTCCGGTGACCACGTGCTCTACAACGCAAGTATGCCCTGCACGGGGAGCAGAGTGGATGCGAGCGTGCCGTTTCACAGGCTGTTGCCTCCTGGTCTCTATACCATTCGTGGAGTGTATAAGTATGGGGGAAAGTCCCGCGAGTTTTATAGAAATGGATTCTGGGTGCAGAGCGAAGAGGCAGTGGACGGCGGCCCGACGCTGGGTGTCCACGGAGATTTCCTGACCAAGGACGGCGCTCCCTTTTTCCCCCTCGGAACCAACTATTTCAGTACCGAGGAAAGCGGTTGGGACTTCTCCGGACCGCGTAACGCAGCGACATGGGAAAACGACTTTGCCGATATGGAGCGGCATGGGGTCACCTTTGTGCGCACCGGCGTATGGATGTCGAATGCCAAGTTCGTGGAACCTTCCACGGGCCAGGTCAACCAGCGATTTTTGCGCAACCTGGAGGCGTACTTAACCTCTGCGCGCAACCACCATATCGCGATCAATTTCACGTTCTACGCCTTCACACCCAAAACCGGCTCGGCCTTTCCAGTGCGGCAAGATCGGCCCGAGCCCCCCCTGCCGAACCCCTACACCAACGCCGGCATCGTTCGTGAAGAACAGACTTATATGTTGTCAATCGTCAACCGCTTTAAAGATGTTCGCTGGCTCTCGTGGGATCTTATCAACGAGCCCAGCTTCTCGAATCCCAGAAGAATATTCGCGGGGAACACACCCAACGGAGATCCGACCGAAGTCGCGGCCTGGCGGAAGTGGTTGCGCGAAAAATACGGCAACATCGCTGCGTTGGCCTCTGCCTGGGGCGTGCCTCCGGAGCAGCTCAAGACCTTCGAGAATGTAGACCTCCCCGCCGTCACGGATCTGCATCTGGAACGCTACGGCAATGCGGAGGAGGTCAGGGCCATCGATTACAACCTGTTCGCGCAGGAGGCCTTCACCGAGTGGGTCCGAAGCATGGTGACAGCTATCCGGAGCACGGGGAGCAAGCAACTCATCGATGTGGGTCAGGACGAAGGAGGAGTGCAGGATCGCGTGCTCAATCAATTCCTCGCCCAAGGGGGGGTCTCCTTCACCGTGAATCACACGTATAGGGCGGATGATGCGTTGTTGTGGGATTCTCTCGTTGCGAAGCGGCCGGGAACGCCAAACTTTGTGGGTGAGACAGGATATCAACCCGTGTGGTGGCCCGATGGGACGTGGCGCTATGACGAGTTGTCCGCCTTTGCACTGCTGGAAAAGAAATTAGCTTTCGGCTTTGCCGCCGGGAGCAGCGGCGCACTGCAGTGGGACTGGGCGCGTGAGGTTGACTTCGGCATGGAGCGAAGCGACGGATCGGCAAAGAGCTGGCAAGCAATCATGCGGAATATGGGTGGCTTTGCCAAAGCAGCTTCACCCTGGGCTACGGAGCTGGTGGAGCCCCAGGTTGCTCTGATTTTGCCGCAGTCGCTGCAATTGTCCGTCTTGAACGCGACCGCGCTGGAAGCACAGCAAGCCGCTGTACGCGCTCTCTACCACTATGGGCGGGCTGAAGCATATGCCGTCGGCGAGTACCAGATAGACCGGCTGGGGTCGCCCAAGCTGATCATACTGCCTTCCCCGTACGTGCTTACATCCGAGGCCTGGGATGCGATCGTCGACAAAGTAAAGGCAGGGTCCATCTTGCTGGTATCGGGACCTTTTGATGGGGACCCCCATTTCCATCCCACCGGCAGGCAAACCGCGATAGGGTTGCCATATACGAATGTCCCTCTTCTCATTCACGAGAACCATACGAAATGGGCGGGAGGCGAATTCTCGCTTGCCTATAGCGGAATGAAGATTACGATTTTGAATCGCGCACTCCTGCCGGATGGTGCGAGTTGGAAGGAGGTTTCCGTTGGCAAGGGAAAGATCCTCTTCTCGCCTTTGCCCTTGGAGCTGAACGATAATGTGCAAGCTGTAGGCGACGTATATCGTTACGCGTTGCGGTTAGCAGGAGTTTCGCCCACATATGTTACCGATCTCCAAGATCCGGGTATTTTGATCGCGCCGACGCAATTTCCCCACGCCACGCTCTATGTGCTGTCTTCCGAGTCAAATCAGGACGCAGTGTCCTTTACTGATCAAAAGAGTGGAAAACGCGTCACCGGGGAGATCGCGCCAGGACGCACCACGCTGCTTTTGATCGGAGAAGATGGAAAGGAGCTGGCCAGCTACAACTGGAAGGAGCACTGATTGCTTTCCCGGTTGGTCGAAAGCAATACAGTGTTGCGAAAGAAAGAAGGAGTTACTGAGCGATGAAAAAGCCGAGTGCTCCACCGATTCTCGTCGCCTTCCTGACCATCCTGGGTCCGCTGTTCTGTCTTGCCCAACGGGCTCCAGCCGCACCCGAACCGCAACCGCCGCTGTTCTACGGACCGTGGAACGCTGTCATCCTTCCGGGTGGGGACGGCCTGCACGCGACACTGAATGGGAACGATACCATCCTCAACTCGGACTCGCCGTGGACGCTGCTGGTCTGGGTGAATCCGGAAGATGCTCCGGCTGAGCGAGAGCTGATTGCCGGCGTCGGCGCGCCCGACGGCGAGTACCCACGCTACCTGGCCATCGCGCCAGGCAAAGTGGAGCTGTATTTGGGTAGTAACAATAGCCTCGAAGGCGCTGCTGCGATCGGCCCCGGGAAGTGGCATATGCTGGCCGCCACCTTCAACGGGGCAGACTTTCGGCTCTATGTGGATGAAGCCCAGGTGGCTGAAGGCACACTGCGCCAACCCGGCGAGCAGGCGGCCGGTACAACCGAGCTCCTGGTCGGCACCGCTCAGCCAACTCTGGAAATCGCGCCGGCGCAGGTAAAGGGGTGGGAACATTTTGGCGGAAAAATCGCCGGGCTGGAACTGCTGCGCGAGGCGCTGTCGCCGGACGCCGTCAGGCAAATGGCCAACCATCCCCTGAACTTTGATTCGCCTGTTTATGAAGAAGGCTCAAAACCATGGCCGGTGCAGACGCGCGGACAGGCCGGATACCGCGCGCCGCAGGATCCGGCGACCATGCCGCAAAGCAAAGCGTCGTTTGCGGCTCCCCAGGCAAAGCCGCTGCCCAAAGGTCCGGCCATCGAGAGCATCGGGGAGAACCTCTGGACCATTCATGGCTGGCGATTGAGCGCGGCGCCTAAGATCGATGCGGACGGTGCGGCGATCTCCGAATCGGTGTTCAACGCGAAAGACTGGTATGCGGCGACCGTGCCGGGAACGGTGCTCACTACCTTGGTGGACCGCGGAGTCTATCCCGATCCATACTACGGCCTCAACAATCTCGCGATTCCGGAGACATTGAACAAGCAAGACTACTGGTATCGGACTGAGTTTCGCGTGCCTAAAACTGCCGAGGGAAGGCGGCTCACGCTGACATTCGAGGGTATCAACTACCGGGCGGCGGTGTGGCTGAACGGGCAGTCCCTCGGCAGCATTACCGGTGCGTTCATTCGCGGCACTTTCGATGTGACCAGCATTCTGAAATCCGGTGAGCCCAATGTGCTCGCTGTGCGTGTTTCACCACCGCCGCATCCGGGGATTCCGCAGGAACAATCGATCAAGGGAGGTCCCGGCGAGAATGGTGGTCTGATGTGCCTCGACGGACCTACCTTCGTGGCCACCGAAGGATGGGACTGGATTCCCGCCATACGCGATCGCGACACCGGGATCTGGCAACCGGTGACCCTGCGCGCTACCGAAGCAGTTAAGATCGGCGACCCGCAGGTGGTGACCAGCCTTCCGTTGCCGGACACGTCAAGCGCGAAGGTGGAGATTGCAGTTCCCCTGACGAATGCCGGTGACACGCCCGTACACGGAACGCTCAAGGCAGACTTTGAAGGAGCTACGGTTACAAAAAGCGTGGATCTAAAACCAGGAGAGAGTGAAGTGAAGTTGACTCCGGCTGACTTTCCACCGTTGACGGTTAACCATCCGCGGCTGTGGTGGCCGAATGGATATGGAAAGCAGGAGCTATATCACTTGAAGCTGTCTTTTAACGTCGGCACCTCGATTTCGGACACCAAGGAGGTGCGGTTTGGAATTCGCGAAATTACTTACGAATTGAGTCTGCTGGATACGACTGGGCATTTGCGACGCGTCGAATATTCACCGGCGGAAGCACACGAGTTGGGTGAGACGGAGCCCGATGTGAACGTTACGCACGACGGGATGCGCAATATTCCGCCTGCCGATCCTCCGCCCCCGAATCTGCCCGAAGCGTGGCGTGAAAACTGGCATTCATGGGTCGCTTCGCTCACAGCGGCCGGTGAGCGCTCACGTGCCGTGAAAGCGAGCGACGACCTGGGCACGGCCCCCTATCTCGTTATCAAGGTAAACGGAGTGCGCATCGCCTGCCGCGGCGGTAACTGGGGCATGGATGACGCCATGAAGAGGGTCGCGCGGGAACGTCTGGAGCCTTATTTCCGGCTGCATCATGACGCGCATGAGAACATCATCCGCAATTGGGTGGGGCAAAGCACAGAACAGTCGTTCTACGATCTCGCCGACGAATACGGTTTCCTCATCTGGAATGACTTTTGGGAGACGACGGAGAACTACAACATCGAAGCGGAAGACCCGCAACTGTTCCTGAAGAACGCGGCAGATGTGATCCGGCGCTTCCGGAACCATCCATCGATCGCAGTCTGGTGCGGCCGCAATGAAGGCGTACCGCAGCCGATCATCAATCGGGGCCTTGCACGGCTGACTGATACCTTGGATGGCACGCGGTACTACTCGCCCAGCTCAAACCAGGTAAATTTGCAGAACAGCGGTCCATATCGGTATCAGGATCCGAAGCTGTACTACACAAGACTCAATCACGGTTTCTCCGTCGAGACGGGCACGCCCTCGATGTCGACGCTCGAATCGTTCGAGGCATCAGTACCGAAGCCCGACCAGTGGCCGATGGATGACGTATGGGCCTACCATGACTGGCACTTCATGGGGAACGGCGACATGCATCCGTTTTTGGCGGAAATGGAAACGGAGTTTGGTGCGCCCACCAGCCTCGAGGATTTCGAACGCAAGGCGCAGATGATGGACTACGTCGATCATCGCGCGATCTTCGAAGGCATGAATGCGCATTTGTGGTCGCCCAACAGTGGGCGTCTGCTGTGGATGACACAGCCGGCGTGGCCCAGCAATATGTGGGAAGTGCTCAGCTCAGACTATGACACGCAGTCGTCGTACTACGGCGAGAAGAAAGCGTGTGAGCCGCTCCATGTGCAGCTGGACCTGGCGACGAGTGCGGTGGAAGTGGTGAACACGACACCGGAAGGGGCAGGTACTTTGCAGGTGACGGCGAATGTGTTCTCGCTCGACAACAAATCTCTGCTCCAGAAGGACGCACTGGCTGAGGTGCCAGCGGATGCGGTAGTGACGGCGCTGCATCTGGAGCTGGAGCCACTGGAAAAGGATGGGGTTGTGCTGGTGAAGCTGGAGCTAAAGCATCAGGGCAGCAAGGTGGTCTCGTCGAATCTATATTGGTTGACAGCAGAGAACCAGAATTATCGTGAGTTGACGCGGCTGGCGCCGGCAACGGTGATCGCAACGGCAACGTCCAGGCGCGACGGCAATGCGGTTCGTGTTCATGTGGAACTGAGGAACGCAGGCGCCGACATCGCGCTCCAGAACAAGCTGACGCTAGTGAGGAGCTCGGATGGGTCGCGAATTCTGCCCGCGTATTTCAGCGACAACTACGTTTCACTGTTGCCGGGCGAATCGCGCGAGATCAATCTCGAATATCCGCTAAGCACCCCCGATGATGCCACGCCGGAGCTTATGCTGCGCGGCTTCAATCAGCCGCAGCGCACTGTGCCGATCGGAGCCGCTGGTCAGTGACCTGCGGCTGAACTCCGATCGTGCGTATAACTCCACGGTCGCATCAGCGGAACTCCCGATGGTAACGATGGCCTACGAACGAACCAAGACTTGTCGCTGGCTTGTGCGGGCGGCGTAACCGCTCAGAACACACGCCGTCATGCAGTTCTCGGCGGAATTCGGGTGTCGACCTTCGGCATCGAACTTGGCTTTTGGAGTGAGGTGATGAGGGTTGCGGTGTTTCGTCTCGATCTCTTTCCCGAAATACCGCAAATCCTGAGTTCATTGCTCGGCCTCAGGCTTCATGGAGCGTTTCAATTGGATTGATGCGGATGGCCCGCCATAACGGAACCGCCGCTGCCAAGACAACAATCAGCATCGCGCTCAGCGCTGCTGCCCCGAGAGCAATGGGATCGTGAGCACTGATGCCAAAGACCAGGCTGCCCATCCACCGCGATGCGCCCCAGCTTCCTGCCAACCCGATCGCCAACCCAAGCACACCCAGCCTCGCCGCCTGTCTTCCAGTACGGCGAATGATCGCAAAGGTTCCCGCACCCATCGCCATACGAATCGCAATCTCCTGCTTCCGGCTGCTTACCCAGTAGTTGAGAACACCATAACAGCCGATTGCTGCCAGAAGCACCGCAATCCCGGCAAAAATGGCCAGCAGAAGCGTGATAAAGCGCCGCTGTACAAGGGTTGCTCCAAGCCACTCATCGAAGGGTTTCAAGGATTGAATGGGAACATCGCTGTCAATAGAAGCCAACGTCTTCCTAACGGTCCCTGCAACACTCTCCGGTGTAAGCCCCGTGCGAATCGCAAACACCATTGCGGAACTGACTCGCTGAGTGACTGGAAAATAGATTTCCGGCAGGGGTGGGCTGTCCATTCCCATCTGCGGTACGTTGGCAGCAACGCCCACTATTTCAAGGACAGGACCTTCCATGTACGGTCCACCGAGCTTGATGCGTTGGCCCAGCGCCGAGCGTGCGTCCTTCCACCACGCGTGCGCAATTTCTTCGTTGATAAGCACGACAGCCGGTCCACCTGCCCGATCCTCATCGGACGGAGCGCGCCCGGCAACAAGCGGAATCCGCATAGTGTTGAAGTACGCCGAGTCCGCCATGTTCACCAGTGTGAGAGGCACATCTCCGCGCGCAGGCGTCGGCCTTTCTTTCACCGAATACCACCAGTCTCCGCAGTCACCCGCCGCTGGAGGACAGTTTACTGCCCCAACCGATTCAACTCCCGCCTGCGCACGCAGCGCTGCTTCAAGACGGTCGTAAAAATTGAGAATGGCCGCGTCGGTCTTATATCGCGAAGCCGGCAACTGCAATTCAAGCGCGAGCAGATGACCGGGGTCGAAGCCGGGATTCGCGGTCTCTGCAACCCACAGGCTTCGCAGCAGAATCCCCGAAGTAAAAAGCAGCACGACAGCCACCGCGATCTCCGCAACCACCAGACTTCCACGCAGGGCGTGTCCAATGCGGTTACTGCCCGATCCGGTGCTGCTCTCTTTCAGCAGAATGGATAGATTGACATTGCCCGAGCTGAGGACAGGCGCCAGTGCGCAGACTAACCCAACTGCCAGCGTGAGGGTCGCAGCAAAGATCAGCACTGGCAGGTTCAGGCTCGCTTCGGAGAGTCGCGGAATATTGTGCGGTCCAAGCTCCACCAGAACACGGAGCCCAAAGTACGCGAGCAGTATCCCAGCCGCGCCGCCCAGCACGGCAATCAGCACAGTCTCCGTCAGGAGTTGTCGTGCAAGACGGCTGCGCCCCGCGCCAATCGCTGTCCGAATCGCCATCTCTCGCGCGCGGGTCGTCACGCGAATCAACAGCAGACTGCCGATGTTCGCGCATGCCAGACCAGGCAAACCGAGGCCATCAGCAGCGCGAACACATGCCGCACACCGCCGGTGCGCTCATCTGTGAGGAACTCGGCATACGCGCGATGGTCGTCTTCGGGACCTGGGTCGGCTTTCGCCAGGCGCTCGAGAATCGTATTCAGATCCGATCGCGCCCCCGCAAGTGTGACTCCGGGTTTGAGCAGAGCCAGTGCGCGCATCTTTCCGTGTGCCTCGCGCTTTGCAGCCTGGGCAGCCGTAGGGCGCAAGGGAAGGTAGTAATCCACCGGCCTTGGGAAGAACCCCGGATCTCTTCCAAGCACGCCGACGATCACATAAGCAGACCCGTCGAGGGTTATCGTCTTGCCGATGATCTGCGGATCGGCGGAAAGCATCCTGGCCCAGAAGCTTTCAGTGACAACCGCCGTCGCCGGCGACTGCGGCTTATCATCACTGGCGATAAACAGCCTGCCTATCATCGGACGTGAGCCGGTCAGTTGAAAGAATTGGTTCGTCACCAGACCGGCATGGGTGAGCGTTGCCTGACCACGGCCCGTAAGCGTCAAATCGGTATTCTGGAAACCGGCCATGGCTTCAAACGAGTGGTTCTCCGCCCGCCAGTGCTCGAAATTGATCCAAGTCACGCTGATGCCGCTGGCCTTTGCATTGGACTCCCCGAGCCACACCAGCCGTTCGCCTGCAGGATAAGGCAATGGCTTTAGAAGAACCGCGTAGATAGTGCTAAAGATGGCGGTGTTTGCCCCGATCCCGACCGCCAGAGTCAGAATCACAATGAGCGAGAAAGCAGGTGCTTTCACGATCCCGCGCAACGCATAGCGAATGTCCTGAAGCAGCGATTCGAGTCTCGGGAATTGCCACGATTGATAGCTTCGCTCCTGCACGACGGTCATATTGCCAAACTCGCGTCGCGCGACAGTATTCGCCTCCTCAAACGACATTCCCTGTTCCAGATTCTCGTCAATCAGGAACTGAAGATGGGCGTCCAGCTCCTGCTCCAGCTCGTTGGCCAAGTTCCGCCTATTTCCAAGCGTGCGTTCCACCTTTGACCACAATCTGCGCATTGGCTCATCCCTCCGGCGCCAGAATCTTTGCCATGGCTACAGCGAATCGCTGCCACTTCGATGTTGCCCTGAGGAGTTCTTTCCGCCCTGCCAGCGTGAGGCTGTAATACCTGGCGCGGCGCCCGTTCGGCGAAGTCTTCCACTGCCCTGCAATCCATTTCCGCTGCAGAAGACGCTGGAGCGCGGGATACAACGAGCCATTGTCTACCAGAAACTCACAGTCCGACTGCTGTTGCAGAAACTGCGAGATTCCGTAGGCGTGATTTGACTCCAGCTTCAGGCTCCGGAGGATCAGAACCTCAAGAGTTCCTTGAAGCAATCCAAGTCTCTCGTCGTCAGGTAGAGATTCTACGGTAGACATACTATCTATGTACGCTGGGGAATGGGAACCTGTCAAATCAGGGCACCCAGGGCTCTATCGGGTTCAGTGGCAACAGCCACGTGAACGGTTACTACCGCCCAGCATCAGTTTCAACACGGCCACACGAACCTTCACCGTCTTTTAGATCGAAGCAGCTCCATGCCATCTAGGCGGCCGTCCGTGCCGCCTCTTCACGGGAGTCGCTATAGCGACTATCCTCATTGATGGTTAATGTTTCTTTGTGATGCTCGTCACTCCATCGTCGGCCAAGCACTGCCCATACTAATTTCTTGCGCGCCACTCACGAGGTCTGAAAGATGCCCGGCTCATTTTTTGAGTTCCATGGGGTCGGAGTCTATAGAGTTCCGGCAAACGGTCCTGAATTACGCACTGGGAGCGATGCAGTCGATCTCATGAGCGCTGCCTCCGGGCATCGCACTGCATTGATTGCCATTCCTGTCGAGCGTCTCGGAGATGACTTCTTCGAGCTGCGCACAGGCATTGCCGGAGAGATCGCCCAGAAGTTCGTGATGTACAGGGCGCGGGTAGCGATCGTTGGAGACATCTCTCAGAAGATGGCGGCGAGCAAATCGCTCGCCGCTTTTGTTAACGAATCGAACAGCGGCCATGATCTCTGGTTTGTAGGCAACCTGCAAGAACTGGCGAATCGGCTCGCCGAGTCACGCTCCAGGACATAGATGCCCTTGTCGAATCGGAGGCGTTCCTCCCAGATCAGTTATATCCATGGTGAAGCGGGTTTTGTGGATATCCATGATAGGTAAAAGTCAACGGGAAACGGAGATTCCCGTTGACTCGACGGAATAGGTTCTCCGAGCAGGCTCCGCAAGGCTGGCTCCTCTTGATATGCATATGGATTTTCGCATCTGTGGTGGCTTGCAACGCTCCTCAGCGGCCTGTTTCGGCTCAACCTACGCGCCATACGCCGTGCCGGAGCGCGGGCCGGTGAACGGATGACGGCGACGCTGCCGGAACCAGACCGAACATTGTTTCAAAAACCAGAGATCCAAGCAGGATTCATAGCGTGCTTCGAAGAGGCGCTTTCTTCCGCGCGCGATGCGCATCAATGGGATTCGTCCGCGTTCTGGCATTGGAACCTGCGCATGCAGGTCGCGGCGAACATAGGCGCCGGCGTAACCGACCTCAATGCATCCTACTTCAATCTCTACCGTGAAAACCTGCCGGCGATCGAAGACTGGACAAGGGTGCATATGAATGGGCGCCCCGGAGCCTGCGTGCCCGAGACCATGCGCTT
>DASRRN010000711.1:0-12052 GCA_035695685.1 Acidobacteriaceae bacterium
CTTTATCAAAAAGGGTGTTCCGGCACTTGCATTCAAGTTCGGTTGGGTGAGCGGCACACCCGAAGCGAAGATTTTCAAGGCTTGGTATGCGGAACGCTATCACGGGCCTTCGGATGACCTGAGCCAGCCGGTCGACCTCGAAGCCGCGGCGCAATTTAATGTCATACTCGCAAAGCTGGCGTTGCGTGTTGCCAATGCCGATCATCGTCCGGCGTGGAAATCGGACAGTTTTTTCCGGCGGTTTGCGCAGTAACTTTTTCCTGAAGGTGGCTAAACAGGCAGCGGAAAAAGGTCGAATAGGGAGCGAAAGCTGTTCCCTCAGCGGCTAAAGCCGGACCTGTTTTCAATCTTTTACGGACGGCCTGAAGGCCGTCCCCTTCAAAGAATTCGGTTTTTCCGCAGCCTGTAAAGCCCTGATCATTTCGAGTTCTGTAGCGGCACGACTGAAGTCGTGCCCTGATACAAAGCAAAACCCAGAACTAAAGCTCGATAAATCATACCCAAGGCTCGCGAAAATGTAGAAACTCATGCCCGGTGCGAAGTATGCGGCATCCGGTCCATGAGAATATCCTCTCAGTTTGCGGGCGCTTTTCCCGGGTTCAGGACTAGAGCAATGCCCTCGAACATGCGTTCGAAACTGGATATTTCCTGTTCCAAATGTCGTAGACCGGCAGGGGTGATCTGGTAGGTCCTAATCCGGCGGTTGGTGGAGGAAACACCCCACTCGGCCTTTACCAGTCGTGCTTTGAGCAGCCGTTGGAGGGCCGGATACAGTGAGCCCTCTTCCACCTGAAGGAGGTTGTTCGATCTCTGTTGAATGTGCTGAACGAGGGCATAGCCGTGGGCGGGTTGGCGGCGAAGTGACTCAAGGATCATCATTTCGAGTGCGCCGGGAAAGAGATCTCGGGGTGCCGGATTTTTCATAGGCTGTTCTGAGACAGGCATAGACTAAACAAGCGTATAGGCGGTTGTCAAGTACCAGCTTGAAGGAAAGCTCAACCGGCACCAGTTTATGCGCGGATTTGATTCTCATTATGCGTTCGAGGCCGCGAGCCTACAATGAGCCTGAGATTATGAAATTTGGTCTTCCATTGTCGCTCTTGCTCTGCCTCGCCACGGTAGGCATTTTCGCGCAGCAGAGCGATACAGGCCAAGCTACCTTGACCGTGCGCTCGACCCTGGTGGAGGTACCGGCCCTGGTAAAGACTCGGGCGGGGGAGGTCGTCTTTGAACTCACGGCGGATGACTTTTCCCTCACCGACGACGGCATACCGCAGCATCTAACGCTCGATCCAGACACGGATTGGCAGCCCCTGGCGTTGGCCATTTGCGTGGAGACGGGCGGCGCCGGGGCCGGTCACCTCACTGACTATCGAGATTTGGATGCGAATCTCGACGCGCTGGTCGGCAATGTCGAGCACCGTGTCGCCGTCATTAGTTTCGACAGTAAACCGCATCTGCTGCTGCCTTTCGGATCCAATGCGGACGATGCCTCCCGGCAGTTGTCAAACCTGCACGAAGGTGATCCTGGGGCCGCCATTTTAGATGGGGTAGCGTTCGCCGTGGCGCAGCTGCGGACACAACCGACACGCTACCGCCGCGCGATTCTATTGCTCAGCGAAACCATCGACCAGGGCAGCACTACAACAATCAGTGACGCTTTGCGCCTCATTAGCGACACTAATACCACGATGTACAGCTTCGGCTTTTCCAGCACCCATTTCGCCGTCAAGCATGAGGCATCCAAATGGAACCGCCCGGAGCCTGGCCCCGCGCATGGCTGTTTTAGCCGCGATGGCGCCGATGCCGAGTATGAGGGGCACTACAGCAAGCAGGTACTGGACTGCCTCAGCGATCTCGCTCCGCCTCTTCGCCTGGCCACCATGGCATTTGTCAGCTCACGCAATGCGCTGCGCACTAACACTTCTGCATCCATCGCACAGCTGACCGGAGGCGAGTTCTTTCACTTCCACAATGCCAAGGATCTGAAAGCGGGTCTGGTCGCGATCTCCAGCGACGTGCCCAATTACTATGTCCTGAGCTTCCACCCAACGTCGCTCACGCACGGTCTGCACGCGCTGCATCTGGAGATCAAGGATCGCCCGCAGTTGCAACTGAAGTCCCGAAGCGAATACTGGATCGACGACGACTCCGCGCACTAGCCGCTGAGAGTCCCACCCCTGCGTTCCAGCCCAGCTAGTGTTTCTCGGCTGCGGCCTTGTCCGCGGCCGCTACAGCCCTCTTGAACGCAGCTACCGCCGGGACTGCCTGAGGGTTAAGGCCGTCTCTAGCCGCATACCTCCACACCGGGGTCGCGTAGAGAGGATTTTCGCCACCTTTGAAAACAGCAAATGAATCCTCCGCCGCCCCGATATCCGTCTGGGAATGCGGACCTTGCTGGCTCGATCCGGGGCCAGCCTCACCTGGCAGACCCGGTTGGGAGCCACGCTGAGGGCCGCGGTTGATCGGGTCGATTCCAATGTTTTGCCGAGGATCGGGGATGGAGTCATCCATCAAACGGGGATTTCCTCTATGCACCACAACAAGCAGATCCGCAGCTTTCACGTCTGGGATAGGTTCGAACCTTCCCCACTTCAAGAACGCTGCCTCGACATCTTGTTGCGCCACTTGATTTGCCCGTGGATCGTCGATCGAAATTTCTGCCTTCGGGTCGATGGTGATGGCGACGGTATGAGCTTGCAAAACGTAGGGCGGCAGGGTGTTTTTTGTTTTGTCCTTTGCGAATCCAAAGGTTACCAGCAGGCTCAATATAAATAGAGCGGGCACTCGTTTTGCCATCTCGACCCTCCTTCGCTGCAACGCAAGAATCATACGCCGATTTAGCAACCCCGAAGCAACCCGTCAGGCGTCAGATTGCATCGTCAAATCAGTGACGCGGATGTTATGACAATACCGTGACAACTTCAAAACCGCCGCGTGCTAGATTAGTTCGCATATCAGTGGGTGCCCAGCGAGAACTGACTCCTCGTCGACGTCAGCGCTATTACCAGGGTCAAGATATTTTCAGTTGGATATAAGCCCGCTCCAGCTGAAAGGCTTGTAAACAAAGCAGCTCCAATCAGAAAGCTACTTACGCGAACACTTGCGGTCGGGGCCTCTCTTTTGTGGCAGCTACTCGCGACTCCTGGGCGTTTCATTATTTTCTGGAGGCCAACTTGAACTACTTCAACAGACGAATCGCTTTATTCGCTATCACCTTGATCGGTGGCGTGGCCGCCGGCTACGCTCAGTCAACCGCAACGCTTTCCGGCAGAGTTACCGACCCCTCGGGCGCCGTGGTACCGCAGGCGCGGGTCACGGTGGTCGGACTTGCCACGGGCGTTAACCGAGTTTCAACTTCTGACCCGGAAGGCAACTACACCGTCCCCTCATTGCAGCCTGGCAACTACAGCGTGAGTGTGCAGGCAACGGGGTTTGCCGACTACAAGCTGGCGAGTGTGACCCTGCAGGTAGATCAAAACGTAACCGTAGACGTAAAGCTTGGCGTTGCCTCGACTGGTGAAGTGGTACAGGTCGATGCGGCTGCGTCGATCCTTGACGCGGCGACCATGACCGTTGGCCAGGTGATAGACCAGACGACGGTGCAGCGGATTCCGCTCAATGGCCGGCACTTTCTCGACCTGACGAACATGACACCCGGTACGGTAGTGCCTCCAGTGGTTGGCAACCTCACCAGCGCGAGTCGCGGCTTGGGCGCCAATTCGTACGATACCGCCGGCCAGCGGGAAGACTCTGTCAATTTCATGATTAACGGCGTCAACCTGAACGATCTTTCGCAGAACCAGATCACGTTCCAGCCATCGATCAACACCACTGCAGAAGTCAAGATTTCGAACTCGACCTATTCGGCGGAATATGGCCGCTCCTCCGGCTCGGTCGTGAACGTGGCCACTCGCTCCGGCACAAACAGCTTCCATGGCGAGGCATTTGACTACCTGCGGAACAACTATTTCGACGCGCGCAACTACTTCAATCGCAAACCTGCCCGGCAGAACTCTTTCATCCGGAATAATCCCGGAGCCGCATTCTCCGGCCCTATTTGGAGAGATCACACCTTTTTCTTTTTGAGTTACGAGGGTCTGCGGCAGCACCAGGCTCTTCTCTTCAATGGCAATGTCCTGAGCCCGTCTCAGCGTACGGCATTCGCTTCGAGCCCAGCCGGCCAGGCGTACGGGCAATTGATCAACCTGATCCCTTCCGGCAATAATGCAACCGGGACTGTCTTCCAGGGTTCGTCGCCCGGACCGGTAAAGACCGACCAGTTCTCGGGTGACCTGTTCCATACTCTTACGACAAAAGATAATCTTCACTTCTACTATGCCTGGCAGCAGGATGCACGCACCGAGCCCAACCTGCAGGGCAACACAATTCCAGGCTTTGGCGATCACCGCACCGCCCACCGGCAGATCGGCACCCTGAATGAGGTGCACATCTTCTCGCCCACTATCGTGAACGAGGGACGCCTGGGCTTCAACCGCATCGCCATTTCCTTTGTGCCCAGTACGCCGGAAAACCCCTCGAACTACGGCATCCAAAACGGCGTGACCTATAACAACGCGCTGCCGCAGATCACGGTGCAGGACATCGGGCTGAATTTCGGAGGACCATCCGGCTTTCCCCAGGGGCGCTTCGACACCGCGGGCGTGTTCTCTGACACGCTTTCGTGGAACCGGGGGAAGCACACGATCAAGATGGGGGGCGAGTTTCGCCGGTTCATTGGCGACTCCTTCGCGCAGACTACCGGCATTCTCAACTTCAGCTCGACGGCTAACTTCATTAGTGGGATTGCGAGCTCCTTTAGCGTGACGCCAACGCAGGTCAACAGCCGTATCTTCGAGAACGCCGTGGGCGCCTTTGTATCCGACAACTACAAAGTCACGCCGCGGTTCCAGGCAGAAGTGGGCTTCCGTTTCGAGTGGAACGGCACGCCGACAGAAGGGGGCGGCCGCCTGGTGAACTTTGACCCCAACACCAGCAGCCTGGTGAGTGTGAGCCAGGCGTACAACCAGAATTACAACTACGAGCCGCGCGTTGGCTTCATTTTTGACGTGCTGGGAAACAATGACACGATCTTACGCGGCGGCTACGGCATCATGGGGGACCAGCCAGTCAGTGGCGTCGTGACCAACCTGGCCAGCAATCCACCGAATGCCAACCCGGTGAGCCAGACGGGCTCGCTGCCCGTGGGCACGCTTTACTCGAGCGCAGCGGTGGCGTCCCTTACCCCCTTCGCCACCAATCCGAGGCTAAGCAACGCCTACGTGGAAAGCTACAACCTGAACCTGCAACAACAGTTGGGCCACGGCATAGTGATGGAACTTGCATACATCGGCTCGGAAGGCAAGCATCTGCGTGTCCAACGAAACTTCAACCAGTTCATCTATCCGAATGGCAAGGCGACGAGGCCCTACCCTGCCGTGTCGACCACGAGCCCCATCCGTCCGGGCTCGGGCCTGGGCAACATCGCCTACATTGATTCGGATTCCCTTTCCAACTACAACGGTATGTGGTTCACTGTGCGCAAGACGCTGGGGCATGGAATTGAGATCAATTCGACCTATGCGTGGTCCAAGTCGCAGGATCTGAACTCCCTCGGTTCCCAAGGCACCTATACCCTGCAGAATAGCTTCAATCCAAAAGGTGACTACGGCCTCTCGGATTTTGATGCGCGCAATCATTTCGTCTTCTCCGGGACCTGGAATCTCCCGTTCCGTGGCAACCGGCTGGTCGAAGGCTGGCTGTTTGCGAATATCACTCAATTGCAAAGCGGCAATCCGATGAACGTGGTTACCACCTCCACGTACAACGGCGTGACCTCACCCCTAACCGTTCGGCCGACGCTGGTGGGCCAGTACTCCACCGGGCGGCGCGCGACCTTGGCCAATGGCAACGTTCCGCTCATTACCGGCGCGGCCTGCGCCGCTCTCGCCGCCGGCTGCACTTTCTATGCGCCGCCCACGGGCTTTGGTACTCTACAGCGCAACGCGCTTACGGGGCCCGGCTTCGCGGACTCCGACGTCTCGCTTGAGAAAACCACCAGGCTTGCTGAGCAAACATCGCTGATCCTGCGTGTCGATGCCTTCGACCTACTGAACCATGCGAATTTCGGCAACCCCACCCTTACGGCAAGCGGAGCAACGACCAGCACCTTCGGCCAGATCTCCGGAACGCGTACAGCAGTGGGTGACGCGGGCTCGTCGCGACAACTACAGTTCGCCATGCGCTTCGAGTTCTAGGTGTTGCTCCGCCGCACGCAGCATACTTTGCTCACCAGGGATTTCTACGTTTCAGGAACGAAGGGTAGGTATTTCAACTGAGTTTGGTTTTGTGTCAGGGCACGACTTTAGTCGGGCCATAAAGTTGGGAAAGAGAATTGGGCTTTAGCCCCTGTTATGGCGGTACCCATGCCGCTACACTTACCTGGCAAAGAAAAAACGCACACTCTAAAGCCCAATTCTTTGTGGGGCCTCATCCGCCCGACTGAAGTCGGGCCCTGATACAAAGCACCAGGGCGATGACGCCCGAAAATCCGCGTATTCCGCGGATTTCGATCTGTCCATCCTGTTTGAAATGCAGAAACTCCACACCAACTATGCTGGGTGGGCCATATCTCGCTGATAAAGATTACGATCGCGGTGGCAACCGATCGATGGTGGCTTTGTCGGGTAGTCCGTCGAAGTATTTCACTAGTGCCTCACGGAAAACCTTGTTGCCCGGATGGTGCGCGGCTGCACAGGCAAAGAGGGTGACGGAGGAGTGAAACTTCAAGTCATCGGGATAACCGAAGATGTCGCTGATTGTTCGGCCGGCCACAGCGTTCACCAGGGCTGTACAGTCGCGGAGACGGTCGCCAAGCACCGGGTGAACAAGATAGGCCCTGGCCTCCTCGATGCCGGAGATGGCAAAGCGCTGAGCCATAGGACTTGAGCCCAGACCGCTCAGCTGCGGGAACACGAACCACATCCAGTGGGACCTCTTTTTTCCAGCGGCAAGCTCGGACCGCACCTGCGCGAAGCAGGAGGCCTGGGCATCGACAAACCGCTGGAGATGGAATGGGTCAGTCATGGCAACGAAAGGTTTGCACTCAATGCGGCCATCCGAGAGTCTCATAGAGATGGCGATGATTGAGAGAGCGCGCCGGAACGGGAAGAAGTATATCAATCCGGCGCCCACTTCGGTTGGGTCGTGGTCCACCTTTTTTAAAGTGTTGTGGCGTCACCTGGCCAACAGGGAGGAGCGCATTCCAAAGCGCGCCCTGGGGCCTTTCCGCACCGATGCCCGGGTGTACGAGAACCCGCCCGCGAGTGGATTGCGGGTGACCTGGATGGGCCATTCGTCCTCGTTGTTGGAGATCGACGGCGTACGGGTGCTGGTAGATCCGGTGTGGGAACAGCGGACAGCGCCGGTCGAATGGGCAGGGCCGAAGCGATTCTTTGCCCCTCCTCTGCCCCTGGAGGAGCTGCCGCGGATCGATGTGGTGCTTCTGTCCCATGACCACTACGACCATCTTGGGGCACGCACCGTGCAACGGCTGGCGCAGCTCGAGGCGACGGCCGGAGCGCAATGGGTAACGACGCTTGGTGTGGGGAAGATCCTCAAGAAGTGGGGTGTGAAGCATGCCAGCGAATTGGACTGGACAGAAAGCCTGCGCGCCGGACAGCTGGAGCTAATCGCGCTGCCCACTCGCCACTTCTCAGGACGGAGTCTCGCGACACGATTTGAAACGCTGTGGACCTCATTTGTTATCGCCGGCCCGAAACACCGCGTCTTCTACGGGGCAGATTCCGGGGAGTGGGAAGGCTTCAAGGAGATTGGGCAGGCATATGGGCCATTCGATCTGACCATGCTGGAGATTGGCGCATTCGATCCTTTATGGGCCGATATTCATATGGGACCCGATGGAGCGGTGAGAACCTTCCGGGCCATGGGCGGTACCGGACTGATGATGCCCATCCACTGGGGACTGTTCAACCTGGCATTGCATGGGTGGCGGCAGCCGATTGAGCGCCTGTTTGCCGTGGATAATTTGAAGATCTGGAGTCCCGAGCCAGGTATGCCCACGCAGGTACTCCGGGGAATTGAGTTACGTTCGGAATGGTGGCGGCGATAAACTAGCAGTCCATGCGCGCCCCATTTCTTTGGTTTGTTCTGTCTGCATTTTTTCTTAGCATGCCGATTGCCTCTCCCGCCCAGGACGTCTCTGCATTCTGGCGCGGCTGGGGTATCGTTGGCGGTGGGCCAGACAACATTCATTATTCCAGCCTGGACCAGATCAATCGCGACAACGTTCATTCCTTGCAGGTCGCCTGGACATTCGATAGCGGGGACCAATACCCGAAATCGGAGATGGAGTGCAATCCCATTGTTGTGGATGGGGTTTTGTACGCGACCACGCCAAACGGGGACGTGGTTGCACTGGATGCGGCGACGGGCACCCTGCACTGGAGGTTCGATCCCAATGAGGGTCTCAGGAATATTGGCAAGGTGCGCAACCGGGGTGTGACGTATTGGTCTGACGGAACAGATCGACGCATTTTTGTTGGTGTACGGCAGTACTTGTTCTCACTCGATGCCCAAACCGGAAAACCGGTCACTGCATTCGGGAAAGCTGGGCGCGTCGATCTGCGTGAAGGCTTAGGCCGTGAGCCGCTGAATTGGGTTACGATGACCAGCCCCGCGGTGGTCTACGATGACCTGGTGATTGTGGGCGGTGCGATGAGTGAAACGTTACCGGCCTCACCTGGCGATATTCGCGCCTACGATGTGCACAGCGGACAGTTGCGGTGGTCCTTTCACACCATCCCTCACCCGGGCGAATTCGGCTACAAAACATGGCCTAAGACTGCGTGGACTTACAGCGGTGCAGCCAACAACTGGCCGGGCATGTCGGTCGATGTAAAGCGCGGAATTTTATTCGTTCCCACCGGGTCAGCAGCTTCAGACTTCTATGGAGCGAATCGAACCGGAGACGATCTGTTCGCCAACTGCCTGATCGCACTGAATGTGAAAACAGGCAAACGCATCTGGCATTTCCAATTCGTGCACCACGATATCTGGGACCGCGATCCCCCGTCGGCGCCCACGCTGGTTACGGTGAAGCGCAACGGGCAGGACGTGGATGCTGTGGCGCAGACCACCAAGCAGGGATACGTCTTTCTCTTCGACCGGGAAACGGGAAAGCCTCTGTTCCCGATCAAGAGTCGCAAATATCCGCCCTCGGATCTTGCAGGTGAAGTCACGGCTAAGGAGCAGTCGCTGCCGGTGCTGCCCGCTCCGTTCGCCCGGCAGAAACTAACCGCGGATATGATCACCACCCGCACGCCCGAGGCGCATCAGGAAGCGCTCGAGCGCTTCACAAAACTGCGGAGCGATGGACAGTTCATCCCCGGGAGCACCCAGGGGACCATCATCTTTCCCGGTTACGATGGGGGCGCAGAGTGGGGCGGAGGCGCCTTCGACCCGACCACTAGGTTGCTGTATGTGAATGCAAATGAGATGGCGTGGGTGCTGCGCCTGGTGCCGCAGAAGCCGCGAACGGGCGAAGCGAACGGGCGAGATATCTTCCTGCGCAACTGTTCCGCCTGCCACCGCGCGGACAGGACAGGAGCGCCTCCCGAGTTCCCCTCCCTGGTTGGGGTTTCCGATCGCTATGAGGAAGGGAGCGTGAAGCAACTGATCGCACAAGGGCAAGGCCGTATGCCAGGCTTTGCCAACCTGGGCCACGACCAACTCGAAGCCGTATTTGAATATGTTTATTACGGCAAGGAAACGACAGTGAAAGATAAGGGACCGTCGCCGCTCGATGCGAAGTACATCAGTGACGGATACAATAAATTTCTAGACAAAGACGGTTATCCCGCGATTCAACCGCCCTGGGGGACCTTGACTGCGATCGACCTGAATAGCGGCAAAACAGTTTGGAAAATTCCCCTGGGTGAATATCCTGAGCTTGCGGCCCAGGGACTCACCGAGACCGGCAGCGAAAATTACGGAGGGCCGGTGGTGACCGCCGGGGGACTGCTGTTCATTGGGGCCACCAGCTATGACAAAGTGTTTCGTGCTTTGGATAAAACCACCGGGAAGGTGCTGTGGCAAACGACGCTCCCCGCCGCCGGTAACGCCACTCCTTCTACGTATGAAGTGAATGGCCGGCAATATGTTGTGATTGCCGCCGGCGGAGGAAAGTCTCCGGCACCATCGGGCGGCAGCCTGGTGGCATTCGCCCTGCCGAAGTAACCTGGACTCTGCTACCATGCAGCGCATGCTCACTCGCAGGACTTTCGTCAACATGACCGCGGCCACACTTGCTGCATGCGCCCTCCCAGCCCAGGAAACCGCCGCACAGGCGCCAGCCGCACCCAGCCAAACGAACGCACAATTCTCGATCATGATGTGGACTTTAAACAAGCTAGGGACGTTTGAAGAAAACCTGGACCGGGTTGCGCAAGCTGGTTACCACCATGTGGAACTGGTGGGTGAGTTTAAAAAATGGTCCGAGGAGGATTATCGCCGCATCATCGCGCGCATGGAGGCATTGAAGATCTCGGTGGACACAACCTCTGGCGTAAGCCCCGGTTTCGCCGATCCGTCCGGAGGAGATGCGTTTCTCTCCGCATTGAAGGATCTAATCCCAGCGGCGAAGCGGTTGGAGTGCAGGCAAATCATTCTGCTCTCGGGTAAGAAAATCGAGGGGGCCGCTCCAGGTAGCCAGCATAAGGCTTCTATTGAGGCCTTGAAACGCGCCGCGGATATACTGAGTACCGCGAATCTGGTGGTGGTCATCGAACCGATCGACCGAATTGAGAATCCGACCATTTATCTCGACGGCGTGACCGAAGCATTCGAAATCGTGAATGCTGTGGGCAGCCCTAACGTCAAAGTGCTCTACGATGTTTACCACGAGCAGCGGGAGTTCGGGAATCTGATCGAGAAGTTTGAAAAGAATATCGAACAGGTTGGCCTGATTCACATCGCCGATGTTCCTGGACGGCACGAGCCCGGTACCGGCGAAATCAACTACCTCAACATCTACCGCAAGCTCGCGGAGTTGAACTACAGGGGTACCATCGCGATGGAGTTCTACCCCAACGGCGACATCGTGGAAACACTGCGGCGCGCACGAGACCAGGCCCGGTCGTTCTTCACTTAAAGAACAACCCGCTCTTTGCATCGAGTGAAGTTGGACAGCGCCGGTTGTTCATTGGCGATTTACCGCGACTTACCTTTCTTCTTCCCGGTCCTTAGTGAGGGCGTCTGCTTGGTCTTGGCGGTTTTGCCGTTCTTCTCCACGCGTAGTTTCCAGGCGGTGTGCAGCGCGCCAGCGAGGACGTCTTCATTGGCGGCTGCGAGGCGGATATGAGTCGCTCCCATTCTGCCCCATCCTCCGGCGATGGGCAGAAACACATCTGGCTGCTCTTCGACGAACGCGGCTTGCTGCTCGACTGAAAGCATCAGGTTGCCATACCCCTGAGCCTGGGATGCGAGGGTGGCAAAGATTCTGCCTCCGACACGAAAATCAGCTGCTCCCATGTGCGACCCTTCCTCAGCACCTTCCTGAAGCAACGCTATGCGCCGAAAATCATCTGCGTTCATCATGAATCCTTAACGAACGAGGGTTAGATAGAGAGCCATGGCGATCCCAAGAGCGGCGAGGAGCAGACCAAGGATCACAGCATCCGTGGACACTCGCCCGGCCCTCCACGAACCTGAACGCAGCTCGCGCACCAGCTGAAAGTGACGCACGACCGCCGACAGGGTGACCATTACGCCCAAGGCGACCAAGAACACTCCGGACCAGAGGGAAAGGCCGGTGGTCTGGGCGGGGAGATGAGAGGCGCTGGCACTCAGCTCGCGAAGAAACAGCCCGAAGCGGCTGACTGCAAAGCCAACGCCCATCAAGCCGAGCCCGGTGCGAATCCACGCGAGAAAGGTTCTCTCGGCTGCGAAGTACACTCTCGGATCTTGTTCCGCAGGCTTATCCATGGAGGGATTGTACCTATTGGGCGGTAGGGACAGCTTCAGGCGCCTTAAG
>DASRRN010000712.1:0-5035 GCA_035695685.1 Acidobacteriaceae bacterium
CTACAGCTTTACATCAATTCTCCGGGCGGCTCTATCACCGCGGGTCTTGCCATCTACGACACCATGCAATTTATCCGCAATGACGTGGTCACCTATTGCATTGGGCAGGCAGCGAGCATGGCGGCATTCCTGCTGATGAGCGGAAATAAGGGCAAGCGCTTTGCGCTACCCAACTCCCGCATCCTGATCCACCAGCCATCCATGGGCGGCCTCTCGGGTCAGGCGACCGATATTGATATTCATGCTCGCGAGATTCTACGAATTCGCGAGATTACCAACAAGTTGATGTCGAAGCACACCGCACAACCGCTGGAACGCATTGAGCGAGATGTGGAGAGAGACTTCATCATGAACGCGCAGCAAGCAAAAGAGTACGGCATTATTGACGAAATCATAGACCGGCCACGTACCTGAATTGGCCGGGAGGCCAAAGGAGTTGCAGTATGAAAACGCCGAGAGGAACAGACGATACGCTCCGTTGTTCGTTCTGTCATAAATCACAGGACGCCGTTGCTAAATTGATCTCCTCACCGAGCGACTATCCGCGGGCATACATTTGTGATGAGTGCGTCGCGGTTTGCAACTCCATCCTGGAAGACGACCGGGGTGAGACGCAGCCTGGGGCAGCCCCGGCTCACTTGCCCAAACCGCAAGAGGTCAAGGGCTTTCTCGACGAATACGTCATCGGCCAGGAGCAAACCAAGAAGAAGCTCGCTGTCGCCGTGTACAACCACTACAAGCGTATCCAGATGAACCGGACACGCGGCAATGACGTCGAGCTTTCCAAATCGAACATCCTTCTTGTAGGCCCGACCGGAAGCGGCAAGACCCTGCTGGCACACACGTTGGCCAAGATGCTGGACGTACCGTTCGCGATTGTCGACGCAACCACGTTGACGGAAGCGGGTTATGTCGGGGAAGACGTCGAAAATATCATCCTCAAGCTGCTTCAGGCAGCCGACGGTGACGTGGCCAGAGCACAGACCGGCATTATCTACATTGATGAAATCGATAAGATCGGCCGCAAGGACGAAAACCCGTCGATTACCCGCGATGTCTCCGGCGAGGGCGTGCAGCAGGCACTGCTCAAGATCCTCGAAGGCACGGTGGCTAACGTTCCACCCCAGGGCGGACGCAAGCATCCACACCAGGAATTTACACCGGTCGACACCACCAACATACTGTTCATCTGTGGCGGGGCCTTCGTTGGGCTGGAGCGCCTGATTGGCCGTCGCGTAGGCAAAAAAGCGTTAGGCTTCAAGGCGCTCTCTGAAAAGGAAGCACAGGAGGCGGGCACCTTGCCGGCACAGCGGGATACCGAGCTCCTGCGCCAGGCTCAACCCCAGGACCTGATCAAGTTTGGCCTGATCCCTGAATTTGTCGGACGCCTGCCAGTGATTGGCATCCTGGACGAACTTGATGAGGCTGCGCTGGTGGAAATCCTCACCAAGCCCAGGAATGCCATCCTCAAGCAGTATCAACGGCTCTTTGAGTATGAGGGGGTACGCCTGCTGTTTTCCGAGGACGCCTCTCGTGCCGTGGCCCGCGAGGCCCTCAATCGCAAGGTCGGAGCACGCGGCCTACGCATGATCCTGGAAGAGTTGATGCTGGATCTGATGTACCACCTCCCAAGCAACAAGAAGATCAAGGAGTTGGACATTACGGCGGAGATGGTACAGAAGCGTGACCTTTCCGTGACTCTGCTGGAAAAAGCCGGATAAGTTGCACGAGAATTGGACGATTGGGTGTGTCGATGGTGACAATGGGTCTGAAGGGTACGAGCTAAAGAGGTTATGTGAGAGCCCGTTTTGCGAATTCCAGTCCCGCAGGGACGTCTGAGCTTAGCCCAGGACGCTAGTCCTGGGTTGGATTTGAAAGAACGACTCAGTCCCGCAGGAACGGCTGAACGAGGATTGCGTCGCGGCCCGTTTTCAGCCGTCCCTGCGGGACCCACGGCAGGCCGGGGCAGGCTGAGTTTGGAAATGCGGTTCTCCCACACCCACTTTTAACCCGCACGTTTCGCTCTAGCGTTTTTGGCGGCCTGTTGAGTTCCCCGATGGAAATGGTTTTCGACAGAGTGTAGCGTAGTAGAGATCCTTCGTGAGTGGTCAATCACGTTGTTGATTGGTTGAAGCCCCTCACATCCGGGGCATTGGCGCAACTCCCTTTTCCTCTGTATAAGGGAGATAGGTGAAAGGAAATCGCGTGACACAAGCTAAAGAAACCCGGGACAAAGGCGATCTTCGCAAGCTCCCCATGATGCCCATTCGGGACATGGTGATCTTTCCTTACATGATGACGCCCTTTGTTGTGGGGCGTGAGTCAAGCGTAAGAGCGCTGGAAGAGGCGCTGACCGGGGACCGCAAGATATTTCTGGCTACGCAGCACGACGCGGGCATCGATGAACCTCGCCCCGAAGACATTTATTCCGTGGGAACCATTGGCAACATCGTCCAGAGCGTAAAGATGCCGGACGGCAACATCAAGGTCCTGGTGGAAGGACTGGAGCGGGCCAGGGCTGTGGAAATGAACGACTCGGATGGCTTTTTTGTGGCCACTGTGCGGGTCGCCAACCGGCAGCTGGAAGTAAACCCGCAAATCGAGACCGTAATGCAACGGGTCACTTCCCTTTTTGAGCAGTACGTCAAGCTGCAGCAGTCGCTAAATTACGAAACCATGATCGCCGCTGTCCGTATGGATGAGCCGGCGAAGCTCTCCGACACCATCGCAGCCAACCTGCAGCTTTCGATCGAAGAGAAGCAGGAGCTGCTCGATATTTTTGATCCCAGCGAACGGTTGACCCGAGTCGCCGACGTACTGGACATCGAAATCGAGAAGCTGAATATGGATCGAAGCGTGCAAAGCCGGGTAAAACGGCAGATGGAGCGCGCCCAGAAAGAGTACTACCTCAACGAGAAGATCAAGGCCATCCAGAAAGAACTGGGCCGCGGAGAGAAGAGCGAGTTCGATGAGCTGCGGAAGAAGATCGACGGTGCGGGCATGCCCAAGGACGTGTTCGATAAAGCGATTCAAGAGCTGAAGAAGCTCGAGGCTATGCCGCCGATGTCGGCTGAATCGACCGTATCCAGAAATTACCTTGATTGGCTGCTGGCAGTGCCGTGGAAGAAGAGAAGCAAGGAAACGCGCAGCATCGATCATGCCGAAAAGGTGCTGAACGCGGACCACTACGGCCTGGAAAAAATCAAAGAGAGAATTCTCGAGTTTCTGGCCGTCCGCCAGCTGGTGAAAAATCCCAAGGGCTCGATCCTGTGTTTTGTCGGACCACCAGGTGTCGGCAAGACCTCGCTGGGAATGTCCATCGCCAAAGCCACTGGCCGCAAGTTCGTGCGCATGTCGCTCGGTGGCGTACGGGACGAGGCGGAAATTCGTGGCCATCGCCGGACCTACATCGGAGCACTGCCTGGACAGATCATTCAGTCCATGAAGAAGGCGGGGACCAAGAACCCGGTCTTTATGCTGGACGAAGTGGATAAGATGGCTTCCGACCTGCGTGGTGATCCCGCATCGGCGCTGCTCGAGGTGCTCGATCCGGAGCAGAACGCCAGCTTTCAGGACCACTACCTCGACGTGGAGTATGACCTTTCGCAGGTGCTCTTTGTGGCCACTGCCAACGTGCTCCACACCATCCCGGCGCCGCTCCAGGATCGCATGGAGATCCTGCGCCTGCACGGCTATACCGAGGCGGAAAAGCTCGAGATTGCCAAGCAATATCTGGTCAAGAAGCAACGTGAGGCCACAGGGCTGAGCGACAAGAACGCCGTCTTCAGCGACCCGGCACTGGTGGACATCATTCGCGGGTACACGCGCGAGGCGGGTGTCCGCAACCTGGAGCGTGAGATCGGCAACGTATGCCGCAAGGTGGCGCGCCGTGTGGTCCGCAACGGAGCCAAGCATAAAGAAGACATTGCCGACACCAACCTGAACGAGTTTCTGGGAGTGGCCAAATTTCGCGATTCCCAGGTGCACGAGACCAGCGAAGTGGGCCTGGTTACCGGACTCGCCTGGACTGAGGTGGGCGGCAGCATTCTTTCTACCGAGGTTCAGGTACTGGACGGCAAGGGCAAGTTGACCTTGACCGGTCAGCTGGGCGACGTGATGCAGGAGTCGGCGCAGGCTGCCCTGTCCTATATCCGCAGCCGGGCGCAGCACCTGGGGCTGCCTAGGGACTTTTACCGCAACCTGGACATTCACGTGCACGTGCCGGAAGGCGCTATTCCCAAGGACGGTCCATCCGCGGGCATCACCATTGCCACCGCACTCGCCAGTGCTTTGGCCAAGGTCCGCGTGAGGCGCGATATTGCCATGACGGGCGAGATCACGCTGCGAGGCAAGGTTCTGCCCATCGGCGGATTGAAAGAGAAGCTGCTGGCCGCTCATCGTGCGGGCATCTTCGAAGCGATTCTGCCCCGAGCTAACGAAAAGGATTTGGCGGATCTTCCCGAGAACCTGCGCAGCGTCATGAAGCTGCACTTCGTGGATCAAATGGACGATGTATTGAAAATCGCCCTCGAGGGTCCGCTGCCTGAGATGCGCGAGGAGACGCCCGAGGCGCTGACTGCGGTTAAGCCGCCGGTTCCCGCCGATCAGCCGCGCGCACAGTAGACGGTGCACCTGGTCACGAAGTTCCTGCTATCGGCGATGTCGCCGGAGCAGTTCCCTACCGCCGCGGCCCCGGAATTTGCTTTTCTGGGCCGTTCCAATGTTGGCAAATCGAGTCTGATTAACGGCCTGCTGGGCGAAAAAGCCGCCAAGGTTTCCGCCTCGCCGGGACGCACCCGGTCGATCAATTTTTTTGCTCTATCCGATTCAGCAACGGCACGGCTTCCGCGCCTGCTCTTTGCCGATTTGCCAGGCTACGGCTACGCCAAAATCTCCCGGTCCATTTCTGCGGAGTGGCCCAAATTCATCAATCCCTATCTCGAAGAGCGGCCTAACCTGGTGCTCTGCATTTGCCTGGTGGACAGCAATATTCCGGTGCAGGCCAGCGACCAGCAATTGATCGCATCGCTCAAGG
>DASRRN010000713.1:0-12378 GCA_035695685.1 Acidobacteriaceae bacterium
CAGCGCGGACATGCCAGCCATGGCAACCGAACCTGCCTTCCCTACTGATCCGCCGATCACCAGCACGTGCCCATAATTGCCCTTGTTGGAGTCCGCCGCGCGCGGTGCAACCAGCGACGCGAGATCGCGAGCCGTGATCACGTTCAAATGCAGTGAAGAAACCACAGCTTCATCCGGTGAGCCGATATCGGCAACGTAAGTCGGCCCTTTGGTAAGTTGCCCGAAAACGTGGGCTGGGCGCGCGGCGGTGAAAGTCACAACCGCGTCTGCGCGAGCGATCGTTCCCGTCTGCGGAGCCATACCGTTCGCATCCGCGCCGGAAGGAATGTCCACCGCGATGACCGGCACGTTGCTTGCATTCATGATCGCGATGGCATCGGCGTATAACCCAGTGACCGGTGGCTTGAATCCCGTGCCCAGCACGGCATCGAGATATAGATCGGCAGTTAGAGAAAGCTTGACTCGCTCACTCTTCAACTCTTCGCTGGAATGCACCGCAATGGCTGGAGCAGGAAGTTTGCCGAACATTACCGCGGCATCGCCACGCAATTCGATCGGGTCCGCCAACAGAATCACCTGTATCTTTTTCCCTTGCTGATGCAAGCGCCGGGCGGCGACGAAGCCATCGCCTCCGTTGTTGCCCTTGCCGGAGAAAATCACCACGCGACGAGCTTCCCCGTGATTCGCCAGAACATAGTCGGCCACCGCGGCGCCAGCGTTCTCCATGAGCGTCAGCGACGGGACACCGAAGCGATCGCTGGTAGCGCGGTCGATAGCTCTCATTTCTTCTGCGGAAACAATCTTCATGTGGTCGTCGTTAGGCCTCGATCATGGTCGTCGCTCTGCTTGTTGGCGTACAAAGTTTAGATGACGGACAGAGGTAAAGGGTGTTCGTAAGCGGCAATTTACTGGACACAGACTTAAAGCAAAAAGGCCCTCCACATATTGCGGAAGGCCCGAGCAAACCAGGGGATTCTAATCGGCCATCGAGGGCGCCGGGGGAACCTTTTCCTTGGCTAACATTATCTGCACCTTGCTGTGCTTGCGCCCGTAGGTGAAGTAGATGACCAAGCCGATGACCAGCCAAACCACCAGCCGGATCTGTGTCGCGGGAGAGAGAAAAATGATGAGCGCGGTAGAGAAAAGAATCGAGAAAATCGGCACCAGCGGCACCATGGGCGTTTTGAACGGGCGGTTGACTTCAGGATGCGTCCGCCGCATCACCCACACTCCGGCGCTGACCAAAACGAAGGCGAGAAGCGTGCCCACACTGGTCATCTCATCTAGAACACTCAAAGGGATGACGGTGGCCAAAATTGCCACGAAAATTCCGACGACGATGGAACTGAGATAGGGTGTGCGAAAGCGATGGTGGATTTTCCCTGCCCAGGGCCACAGCAAACCGTCGCGCGACATCGAGTAAAAAACGCGCGACTGTCCCAACAACATCACCAGCATCACGGTGGCCAAGCCGCCCAGCGCGCCGATTTCCACCAGGAACGTAGCCCATTGCTGCCCTGCAACGCGAACTCCGACCACCACCGGATCGGGAACATTCAGTTGCTGGTAAGGAACGATGTGCGTGAGCAGGCCGGAAACCAAAATATAAAGCACAGTGCAAATGACGAGCGAACCGAGAATACCCAGCGGCATGTCTTTCTTGGGATTCTTGGCCTCCTGGGCGGCGGTGGAAACCGCGTCAAACCCTATGTAGGCAAAAAAGACAACTCCCGCCCCCCGCAGAATTCCCGACCATCCGAAGTGTCCCCACTCGCCGGTATTCGCGGGAATGAAGGGATGCCAGTAATTCGGCTTCCATGCGTGTGAATACAAAAACACGGTGGCAAGCGCAATAAACATGCAGACCACCGCGACTTTCATAATGACGACCGCAGTGGTGAAGTTCGCCGACTCCTTGATGCCGATGACCAGAATCGCGGTGATCACCATGATTACGAGAAAGCCGACGTAGTCATACTTGAGGTGCATCGGGACGCCAAAAAAAATGAAATCCGAGGTTGGCATGGCGGGCAGGTTCCAGCCGATATCGTGCATAAAAGCCCGCAAATGCCCGCTCCAGCCAACGGCGACGGTGGCCGCGCCAAAGGCATATTCCAGAATCAGGTCCCAGCCGATAATCCAGGCGACCAGTTCGCCCAGCGTCGCGTAAGAGTACGTATAGGCGCTGCCCGCAATCGGAATCATCGAGGCGAACTCTGCATAACAGAGTCCGGCGAAGGCGCAAGCCACGCCCGCCAGCACAAAGGAAATGACAATCGCCGGTCCGGCAAACTGCGCGGCGGCCTGCCCGGTGATGACAAAAATGCCTGCGCCAATAATTGCGCCGATGCCCAGGGTCAGCAGGTTCAGCGGTCCAAGGGCGCGCCTCAGACTTTGTTCGCCTTCAACTTCGACCGCCTCTTTCATGAGTGTGGGAAGGTCTTTTCTTGCGAACAAATTCGCCATGCTTGATTTTCTCCTTGGGGCTACGCCGCGGCTTTCTTGGCGCCCGCGGTTCTCGACCACGCAAAATATACTGGAATGCCCAGCAGCACCACGATCAGCCCCGGCCAAGTGAACTGAGGCTTGTAGCGCAATAGTATGACATCAATAAATAAAGCCATCACAATATAAATCGCCGGCAGCACCGGATATCCCACGGCCTTGTAAGGCCGCTCGGCATTGGGACGGGACCGCCGCAGCACGAACAGGCCAACAATCGTAAGAATATAAAAGACCAGCACGGCGAAAATAATGTAATCGAGAAGCTGTCCATAGCTTCCCGAGATGCAAAGAAAACAAGTCCACACCATCTGCACCATCAGCGAAACCGCAGGCGTTTTGTATTTCGGATGCAGTTTCGCCACGCCGCGGAAAAACAGGCCGTCCTTCGCCATGGCGTAATAGACGCGAGCGCCGGAAAGAATCAGACCGTTGTTGCAGCCAAAGCTGGAAATCAGAATCGCGCCCGCCATCAGCAGGCCGCCGACGGCGCCGAACATCTGCGTCATCACCGCGGTGCCTACGCGCTCCTCGGCCGCATATTTGATTCCGCGCCCTAGAATCGTCGCCGCTCCCGCGGTCCCGTCCAGCGGCAGAGCATTCAGATAAACGAAATTGCAGGCGATGTAGAGCACGATCACTACGCCTGTGCCCAGTGCGAGAGATAGCGGCAAATTGCGGCTGGGGTTCTTTACCTCCCCGGCAGTGAAGGTCACGTTGTTCCAGGCGTCGGACGAAAATAACGATCCCACCTGCGCGACGGCGAGAATGGTCAGGGTCCCTACCATGACCATCGGCCCGCCGACGCCGACCTGCACCGCGTGCTGCGCGCCGAGCCCCGAGTTGCGCCAGAAATTCGCGCCGAAGTTTGCCGCCAGAGCCGCAGCATTACGCCCCAGAGCCAGGCCGAAAAATACCAGCCCCAGCAATGCCGAAACCTTGGCCGCGGTAAAAACATTCTGAATCGCCGCGCCCAGCTTCACGCCAAAGATATTTACGACGGAAAGAAATATGACCAGCAAAATCGCCATCAAATTCTGCGTGTTGATGCCCACATCCATGTTGCCCAACACCATGGGCCCAATATGAATTGGCGGAACTTTCCACAGATGCAGAATCCAGCGGGAAGAAGAAATGGCGGGAAAGAATACTCCGAGAAACTTGCCGAAAGCCACGCCCACGGCGGCAATGGTCCCGGTCTGGATCACCAGAAACAAAGTCCAGCCGTAAAGAAATCCCCACAGCGGCCCCAGCGCCTCGCGCAGATAAACATACTGTCCGCCGGCTCGCGGCATCATCGCGGCCAGCTCGCCATAGCTCAGCGCCGCAACAATAGTCATGAACCCGGCGACCAGCCACGCGCCGATCAGCAGCGCCGGCGAATCGACCTCGCGCCCAATCTCCGCCGAAACGATAAAAATCCCCGACCCGATCATCGACCCCATGACCAGCATCGTGGCGCTGGTCAGGCCCAGGCCCTTGACCAGTTCTTTATCCTGGCGGCTGTGAACTTCCCAGTCGGTGGCTGCGACCGGGGGCGTTATCGGTGTACTCAGGAACCCTCCTGGAACCCGTCGTTGGTCGTTTAGTCTTTGGTCGTTAGCGAACCCGTGTCATTTCGCGGCTTGCACGACCAACATCTCGCCTCGGCACGAACGGGAAGGGCACGGCTTTAGCCGTGCCGTAAAGGCTCGCCAATGATCAGGGCTTTAGCCCCTGAGGTCATCTCCGCCAGCCGAACCCAAGGTCAAATGACTTTACCTCAAGATGCGAAAAAATTCCTCTGCTGATTTTCGCGGGTCTCTCATTAAGTCGGAGATCACTGCCACCGAATCCGCCCCCGCCTCAATCAGCGACGCCGCGTTGGCCCGCGTAATCCCTCCAATAGCCACCAGCGGCTTGCGCGTCAAAGCCCGCGCCCGCCGCACGCCTTCGAGGCCAACCACCGGGTCAGGCTTGTCTTTGCTCGAAGTCGCAAACACCGGCCCGATGGCAAGGTAGTCGGCGGAGGAAAGATCGGCATCCTGAAGTTGCTCCGGATTGTGGGTGGAAATTCCGAGCCAGCGGTCGGGACCGATAATCTTGCGGACGGATTCGGGCGACAGATCGTCTTGCCCGACGTGGACACCGTCGAAACCGGCAGCGAGGCCGAGATCGGCGCGATCGTTCATGATTAGTCGCACGGAATCGCCGAGATGCCTCTTCAACGCCCTCGCCTGCTCTAGCATGGCGCACACATTCCCTGACTTGTTGCGGTACTGCAGAAGGGTAACGCCCGCCTTACTGAGCTCTTCGGCGGCCCGGTACAAAGGTTGGTAGGCAGGAAGCGCGGCATCGAGAATTGGATAAAGCCGGGGTAAAGAAACCATTCGTTAGCGGAACACCCTCCCTGTCCATTTCTCTATCGCTCTTTCGGACTCCGACAATAAATCAGGCCGAAAGATTTGGACGTTGCCGCACGCCCTGCATGCCAGAATTAGCCAAGCCGGAGATTCGGTGGACTGGAGCCCGAATAGGTCGTGTGCCCTACCTTTTGTGATGATATGACTACGACCAACGCCCCCCGGCTCCCACTCATTCAGGGTATTAACCACTACCGTGTAGTCGCCCTGCGCGCAAAACAAGCATCGATGTGGCACACTTAGGGTGATAGCGCGACCCTTGGCAAGAACTACCCTTGTCAGCCCTTCCACGGCGGCAAAGAGTAATTCTGCCCCAAGATAACGGCGTATAGGATCGGCGACGATAGTTCTGTCGAGTAGCTGATTGACGAGCTCATATTCGACGCCGCTTGGATTCTCCCCTTCTAGCTTGTATCGCTCAAGGCGGTGATCTTCGCGGTCGAATACCCGTCCCGTCAGCATCCAGTAGAGAACTTTGCCAAGGGAGTAGACATCGGCCGCTCTCTCGGGAACTCCGGAAGGCAAATGACCATCACGCAACTCCGGCGCACAGTAGAACCGCGAGCCCATAACTTCCTCGGTTTGCGTGAGCTGCCCTCCGTTATCAACAAAGCAAAGCCCAAAATCACCCACAACCGGAGTTCCGTCCTCGCGCAAGTAAATGTTGTCGGGTTTGAGGTCCCGATGGATCACCCCATTCGCATGTGCATGTACGACGCCTGCGCAGATCTGTCGGAAGGTCTGTAAGACGTTCGGGAGTGAACCTAGCGGTGGCGTTCTGTCAGCTAAGGCCCCGCCCGGGCAGTACTCTGTGACAATAAATGGTCGACCTTTCGGGTCAACTTCGTGCGCGATAATTCGGACAATGTTGGGAGAGTCGAGCTTTTGGCAAGCCTCGATCTCGCGATTAAAGCGGTCCAGACGTTTCAGATTTTTCAGACGTTTGAGGGCATAACGAGGGCCGTCTGGAGCTTCAGAATGGACGACGAGAAAGACGTGGGATTGACCACCTTCAGGCAAATCAGCCTTCCACTTCCAATTCGGCCCGAAGTCTGGCATCAGCAAATTCTAGCACCGCATTTTCGGGCGCAAGGCGGCTTTCCGCTAAGCGCCATTCTTTTTCAAAAACCTTTCAATAAACCCCGTATCAATCTTCCCCGCGCGAAAATCCGCATCCGCCAGAATCCTGCGATGCAGCGGAATTGTCGTATAGATTCCCTCGACGATAAACATCTCCAGCGCCCGCGCCATGCGCGAAATAGCCTCGTTGCGGTCCTTGCCCCGCACCACGAGTTTCGCTATCAGCGAATCGTAATACGGAGGAATCACGCCTTCCGCATAGGCCGCAGTGTCCACGCGCACGCCCGTGCCTCCCGGTTCATGAAACGCCGTAATCTTCCCCGCCGACGGCGTGAACTTCTCCGGATGCTCGGCATTGATGCGGCATTCGATCGAATGCCCGCGATGCACGACCGGCCCCAGCAGCACTTCGCTCATCTTCGCCCCGGCCGCGATCATAATCTGGCTCTTCACCAGATCGACATCCGTAACCATCTCGGTAACCGGGTGCTCCACCTGAATGCGCGTGTTCATCTCGATGAAGTGCAGGTTCCCGTCCTGATCCATCAGGAACTCGATCGTGCCCGCATTCGTGTATCCGATATCGGATAGCGACTTGCACAGAATTCCGCCGATGCGTTCGCGCAACTCCGGCGTGACTTTCGTCGATGGCGACTCTTCGAGCAGCTTCTGATGACGCCGCTGAATGGAACATTCGCGCTCACCCAGGCTTACGACGTTGCCATGCTCATCGGCCAGCACCTGAAACTCAATGTGCCGGGGACGCTCAACATATTTCTCCATGTAGAGGTCGCCGTTTCCGAACGCACCTGCCGCTTCCGCCTGCGCCGCTTTGAACAGTCCCGGCAACTCTTCTTCGTTGCGCACAATGCGCATGCCGCGTCCGCCGCCGCCTGCGGAAGCCTTCACGATCACGGGAAAGCCGACTTGCCGCGCCCAATCTACCGCTTCATCCTCCGAGGCGATAATTCCATCCGACCCCGGCAGAATGGGCACGCCCGCCTGCTTCATGGCGTCACGGGCTTTTTCTTTTTCGCCCATCAGCCGCATCACTTCCGGCCGCGGGCCAATGAACTTAATCTCGCTGGTCTCGCACACTTCGGCAAAGTTCGCGTTCTCCGAAAGCAATCCATAGCCGGGATGAATCGCCTCGGCGTTGGCGATTTCCGCCGCGCTAATCACCGCAGGAATGTTGAGATAGCTCAGCGCCAGTTGCGGCGGACCAATGCAGATGGCTTCGTCGGCAAAACGCACCGGCAGAGAGTTGCGGTCCGCTTCGCTGTAAATGGCAACGGTGCGGATTCCCAGTTCCTTGCACGCGCAAATCACGCGCAAAGCAATCTCTCCGCGATTAGCAACGAGGATTTTCTTGAACATGAAAAAGCTGTGAGCTTGCGAGCTGTGAGCTATGAGTTACGAGCCAAAATCACAAAAAAGCTGCGAGCACTGAGCTATCTCCGAATCGAGCCGTGCTCGAAACTCACAGCTCATAGCTCACAGCTTCTTCTCACTTCTTCGGCCTTATCACAAATAATTCCTGCCCGTACTCGATGGGCTGGCCGTTGGAGGCCAACCTCTTTACGATCTCGCCCGCCACATCGGATTCAATCTCGTTGAGCAGTTTCATCGCTTCAACGATGCACAGCACCTGCCCGACCTCGACCGAATCTCCCGGCTTGACGAACGGCGGGGCACCCGGCGACGGCGCTTCGTAATACGTCCCCACAATGGGTGACTTGACTGTGTGCAGCCCTTCTTCGGGCGCAGGCTCTTTGGGCGCGACAGAGGGCGCAGGTGCGGCTGGAGCCGTCGCCATCTCTGCGCCCGGAGCCGGCGCGGGAGGCACGGCGTAGAACCGCGGCTCGGCTCCGTTATGAACAACGGTGTGCTCACCGGCGCGCTTGATCCGGACCTTGACGTCGCCGCGTTCCAGTTCGAACTCGGCGATATCCTTTTCGATTAGGAACTCAATCAGTTCCTTCAGCTCTTTTAGATTCATTCTGGTGGATTCTTCTGCTGTCCTGGATAGTGGGTGAGCGAGTGGGTTAACCTGCCGCGCTCGAATTTATCCACAAAGAAAGCATTTCGATTTCAAACTCTTCGTGGTGTCCTGTTCTTCGCAGATCCAAACCCCGCGCGAGAAAGCTCGGCATCGGTGCCTGATTTGTTTACCGCCTAAACCGCTAAAAATTCCTTCGGCGTGGGAGTCAGCACTTCACATCCTTGCGCCGTCACCGCCACCATATCCTCGATCCTGATGCCCCACTGGCCGGGAAAGTATACGCCCGGCTCAATCGTAATGACCATGCCCGGCTGCAAAATCTGTTTTTGGCCGCTGGCCACCCGAGGCGACTCATGAATCTCCAGACCGACTCCGTGTCCCGTTGAGTGAGTAAAGCTCTTGTCCAACCCAGCCTGGCGAAGCACTTCCCTCGCCGCCGAATCGACCGCAGCTACACTTACGCCAGGACGCACCGCATGAATCGCGGCCAACTGCGCTGCCAGCACGGCCTCGTAAGCATGGTGAGCGTCCGACGATCCTTCGCCGACCCATACAGTACGAGTCTGGTCCGAACAATAACCTGCGAGTATAACACCGAAATCACAGACCACGAACCCGGTGCGGGCAATGGGCTGGTCCGACGCCCTGCCATGCGGCAACGCCGACCTCGCCCCTGAAGCGATGATCGTCGGAAACGACATCTGCTCCGCGCCAGCGCGCCGAGCCGCATACTCCATCTCCGCGGCAACCTCGGTCTCCTTCGTGCCGGGACGCAAGACTTTGAGCGCCCGGTCAAACAGACTCGCGCCCAACTTCACCGCCGCGCGAATGCAATCCAGTTCTTCCTTGTCTTTGACCACGCGTGCCCGCTCCACCTGCGGCGGCGCATCCTTGGCCCGCACCCTGGCGGGCAGTCCATCGTTGAATCGCTTCTTTTCCGCGATCGTGACATGGCTGGCTTCGATCCCAATCGTCCAGTGGCGCGCCTTGCCTCGCTTTTCTGAAACCCACGCCGCCGCCGCGTCCCACGGAGACTTGTTGGCCACCACCACTTCCGCTCCTTTCACTTCCTGAAGCGCCTGCGTGTCGTAGCGCACGTCGGTAAAGAAGGCGTTGGCCGCCGCTTCCACCAGCAGCAATCCCGCGCTGCCCGTGAAGCCGCAAAGATAACGAACATTGGGAAGATGGCTGATCAGCAACCCGTCGAACCGGGTGGTGGCAAGATACTCTCGCAACTTCGTCTGGCGCGAGTGGAAGTCCATTTCTGCGAGTTTAACAGTTGTGAACTCCTAGGCAATCCTCACTGCACGATGCGGAGGTTGTGGTTGCTGGTTAGCGTGCCGGCGGGGGTGGTGACCACGACGGGTCCGGTGCTCGCGCCGCTGGGGATGACGGCGGTCATGTAGGTGTCGGAGACCACTTTGAAGCTGGTTGCTGCGATGCCGTTGATCGTAACCGCAGTTGAACCTGTTAGGGCTTGGCCGAGGATTTGCACGGGCTGGCCGATTCTGCCGGTGTAGCGAACTAGGGCGACGAATGCGCCGAGGCCCATGTCGAGGCTGTAAAGTGACCCCGCACCGTTTCGACCGCCTCCACCAGCAGTCCCATAAAACTTCCCACTGGTATATTGCTGGAGGGCGGCACTGGGCCCGGAACCTACTTCCGCAATAAAGCTGTACAACAGTTTGTATTGGCCGGTGGTAGTAACCTGATAAATAATTCCCAGTTGACTCTTTCCGCCTTTTATTGTGCTGCCGTAAAGAATACCATCCGTCCCTTCCGTGAGACCAGCTTCGGGATATTCACCGTCAGCTACTGTTCCTGTGAAGCTGTACAAGATGGATACTACGCCGTGGCTCATTTTGAAGATCGTGCCACATCCGTTGTTGCATTCACCTGTTATCGTGCCTCCATAAAAGGTGGTCCCATAAAGATTACCGTCTGTTGCCTGAACAAGGGGGGCCAGTGGTAGCCCTCCTCCCGCTCCATCGGGGAAACTGTAGGACACAAGCAGCGATCCCGAGGTTGACAGCTTGAAGATGGTTCCGGCGTTACTAACACCGCCGAATGCCGTAGTACCATAGAGATTGCCGTCCGAGGCTTGGATCAGAGGCGCTGCCATCTGCTTGCCTTGGGAGCCGTCCTGTGCGAAGCTGAAGATCGTGGTAAACGTTCCGCTCGGTGGCGAGAATTTATAAATAGTTCCGGCGTTCACGCTGCCGAAACTTGTGTTGCCATACAGATTGCCGTCTGAGGCTTGGACGGGTGCCGAAACGGGAGCACCTCCATCAGATTCTCCTGTAAACTCGTGAAGGATCGTATAAGTTCCGGCGGCCGAAATCTCAAACAAAATTCCATAACCCGAGATCCCTCCTCCGGGCACCACTCCATAATAGTTGCCGTCTAACCCGAGAGTCAATCCCGACTCGGGGTTTGTCCCATCCGTAGTGGTAAATGTGTGCCACAATCGCGTACCTTTTGTGGCGATAGGAGTCTGAAAGACAGCACCATTCGTATGTGTCGTTCCATCGCCGCTGGTAGTGGTGTAAAGGCTGCCGTCACGGCCTTGCGTTGGCGTGCTGACCGGCCCAGGGGCATTGCTTGGGTACGAGAATACCTGTGCGACCGTCTGCGAGAATGATACCGCCGCAATCAGTTGGAGACAGGCCAAAACAGTAATACGGAATGAACTCTGCATATGCCACCTCAGGGGATTCAGTCTTCAGGGGGGGGAATCTACGGCCAAAATCCACTTGAAGCATACGCTCACCAGGCCTCTGTGTCCAGAATTTAATGTTAGTGAGGCCCATGCGCCTGATCGATGGCTGTCGAGTAGCAACCGCCGGGGCAAGTTGTGGCTCCCTTCCCAACCTCGTTGAACCAGCCACATTCCAGGAGGGGTGTCACATTGCTGGCAGCGGGGACGTAACAGTGATATGTTCCGGTGCAAGTGCTAACCCCTGTCCCGGAACAATAGCTAGTGTCATACGCAAGGCCCAGATCTTGGTAATACACCTCAAACACTGTAGCGCCCTTAGTGACGGCAAAGGGAAGCCATCCGCGCATGTCACCGGAGAACTTATTGGGTGGCGTGCCGCATTGCGTTGGATTACACGGATCGATATCAGGGTCGGAGATGGAAATCTGCTGTAGTTCCAGCGGCATTCCAAATTTGTAGTACGTATTGCTAAACAGATTGCACCAGTCGCCGGGAACAGTGCCGGCGCACGCTCCAGCCGAGCCTTCATCCAAGAGAGATAAGCCCTGGGAGCCGAATCCGTTAGTGTAGCCAGCGTTCCTGGCATATCCTGACATGGTGTCAGGATAGAATACGTGATTATCGACTGTGTCGACTGGCCAATAACGCACCATCGTCGGGTTGAGGGATGCTACATAATTTACTTTCTCTTGATAGTCTAAAGTCCAAGTATTTGTGTTATCGAGGTTGGACACGAAGCCATATGGGTTGTCCATACCAGTAAGGCCATTGAAGAGCCCTCCTGCGGTGCAATAGGCGAACGATTCGCCGCCCGACCAAGTACCGCTTCGTACGTAACCTAGTTGGCTACCTGCTCCCGCATAGCTCGTATTGAAGTGGAGATTGGCCGCGGCTATGAAAGCCTCCCACGCTGCCGTGTAGGGCTGTTCATATGGTACGGGCGAGGATTGGCCGGTGCTGAGGTAAACGCAGGACAAGCAAGACCCCGTCGCAGACGAGACTGAGTATGTAAATTGATTAGGGGTTAAAACATTGACGGCAACTGGGGTTCCGTATCGCGATAAGACTTGGAAAGCAACGTCTGTCGGTTGGCTACCTACCCAAACCATGTCACCGTTGGCGATGGTGCCAGCGACAAACGGCGAGCCTGTGCTACAACATCCGGAATATGTAACTGTGACGGTGCTGCCGGATCCCATAAAGGTCGCGCCCGAAACAGCTACCGATGTTCCTGTCCATGGAACACCCGGATTGCAGTCTTTGACGCCATTGAGTACGTCTTGCCGCGGCGTAGCAAAGAGCCCTGTATACGCCGACGACGTTACATACCAGGGGGTCGCCGTATCTATGCCGGAACCTCCGGCATTGATGCCGGTTAGAATTAGGTTAACCTTTTTACTTACACCCCCAAACGGATTGAACCACGAGTAAATACCCATCGGGGAAGTACCACTCGCAGCGGCGTCGTAGGCGGACCAGTTATAAACGTGATATTGCCCTACCGCATCCAGTTGGCAGACGTCAGATGATACGCCGGGTGCCCCGCTTCTCGCGTTTTTCTTGCGAGAAGTGGGCTTCCGCTATGCCGAGGAACTATACCACAAGCCGCGCCGGACGGCCCGTTCGGATTATCGGACTCGTCTGCATGAACTGCAAGCCAGTGATCAGCACGC